>CALALK010000333.1 GCA_937923125.1 uncultured Carnobacterium sp. | reverse complement strand
TGGCACCAAAGCGAATGGAATCCCCAAAATCAAATAACACTAAGCCTGGCATCACTGTATCAAGGTCCACGATGCAAAGCGGTTCTTTCGTTTCACTATCGAACATAATGTTGTTTAATTTTGTATCATTGTGCGTTACACGAAGCGGCAATACACCTTCATCGAGTAAATCATAAAGTAAGAAGCAGTCCGCTTTACGATTTTGGATAAATGCAATCTCTTCTTGCACCTCTTTCACACGGCCAACGCGATCTTCTCGAATCGCTTCTTCCAACTGTCTGTAACGATTCCGTGTATCGTGGAATTGTGGAATCACTTCGACTAATTGGCTCGCATCGAAGTCGTTTAAGTCATAGGCAAAACGACCAAATGCTTTCGCTGTGATGTAAAATTGCTCTGGACTTTCTACTTTATCTAATGAATAGCTATTTTTAACGGAATCATAAATACGCCAGTAGGTTCCGTTATCCAAGTTGGCTGTTAAATGGCCATCTTTCGTACGGATGACACGAAGCGTTTCACGAGCAGCATCGCGCCCTTCTGCTTCGTATTTCTTGCGAAGGTAAGTCGTTACCTTCTCGATATTTTCCATTAAGCCGCGAACATTTGGAAAAATATCATGATTAATGGCTTGTAGTACATATTGTTTTTCTTCATTTTCATGTGTATGTGTAATTTGATAGGTTTTATTAATTAATCCATTTCCTAAAGGTTGAATATCTACCAATTCCCCTGGTAATTCGTAATATTCATATGCCACTCGTGCATTATTTAATGGATTTCCTTCTGTTGTCATAACCTTTTCCCCTTTTACCTTCTAACAAGTCGTATGTATCTATTGTACCGCTTTCACGACTAAAAAGGAAGATATACGGCGAAAAAAAAGCAGAAGAACTAATAGTTCTTCTGCAGTTTCTGTTATTTCATTTCTTTTGAGCTTTCCATGATGGCATCGATTAAGCCGTATTCTAAGGCTTCTTGTGCTGTCATGTAGTTATCACGGTCTGTATCTTTTTCGATACGTGATAATTTTTGGCCTGTTTGTTTTGCCAAGATTTTATTTAAGCGTTCACGTGTTTTCAAGATTTGACGTGCTGCAATTTCGATTTCTGTCGCTTGCCCCTGTGCTCCACCTAATGGTTGGTGAATTAAGATTTCAGCGTTTGGTAATGCATAGCGTTTCCCTTTAGCACCAGCTGTTAATAGGAATGAACCCATTGACGCTGCTAGTCCCATCGCGATTGTTTGAACGTCTGCTTTGATGAAGTTCATTGTATCGTAGATGGCTAGACCAGCCGTTACGCTTCCTCCTGGAGAATTAATATACATGTAAATATCTTTCTCAGGATCTTGTGCATCTAAGAATAGTAATTGCGCGATAATCGCATTAGCCATATCGTCGTGAACGGGCCCGCTTACCATAATAATACGGTCTTTTAATAAACGTGAGTAAATATCATAAGCGCGTTCTCCGCGAGAAGATTGCTCGATAACTGTTGGAATTAAATTCATAAGTCTTCCTCCAAATTTTATTTTGTTTTAGTCTACTTCAATAGTCAACAAAGGTCAATCTATCTGCTTGTTAGTTAATAAAGTTGAAAATCTTATCCCATACTTCTTTTGAGAAAATATCAAATGGGTTGTGACCTTCACCAAGAACGGCATAACCAACCATTAAGCCAAGTGCAAATAAGATGACTGCGATAATCACGAAAATTAAGACACGGAGTAGCGCCGTCAATAATAAGTGACCACTATTTTTCAATTCTTGCTTCATGCTTCTTCTTTCCTTTCATCATCAATCATATTCGCAGTTGGGTTCATTACGACTTTCTTAGAACTGAAGAGTCTTCTTAGCCCTGAGAAAATACCACGATCTGCTTTAATGCGGTTTAATAAGATTCCTGTTCCAATCGCAACACTTTGCAACGGGTTCTCAGCAATCATCACTGGAATTTGTAGCTTCTCAGAAAGCATACGGTCGATTCCTTGGATGAGTGCTCCGCCCCCTGTTACCATTACGCCGCGTTCGATAATATCTCCTGCGAGTTCTGGTGGAGTCGCTTCGAGTACGAGTCTAGCTTCTTCGCCAATCGTATCGAGCATTTCTTTTAAGCAATGATAAATTTCATTCGTATAAATCGTAACGGTCTTCGGCAATCCAGTCGTCATATCGCGACCTTTGACAATCATATCCGATTCATTTTCCACTTCAATCGCACTACCAAGATTCATTTTAATCTCTTCGGCTGTACGCTCCCCGATAATGAGTTGATATTTGTCTTTAATATATTCCGAAATGGCAAAATCCATATTGTCGCCGGCTAATTTAATCGAACGACTTGTGACCGTTGAGCCCATTGAAAGAACGGCAATATCACTTGTTCCACCACCGATATCGATGACCATGTTTCCAATTGGAGAGAAGATATCCAGTCCAACGCCGACTGCGGCCACTTTTGGTTCTTCCTCTAAGTAAATATTACGTCCACCGCATTTAATCGCTGCTTGGATAATGGCTTTTTGCTCCACCGTCGTAATATTGGTTGGCGTACAAATTAAAATATCTGGTTTTGAGAACCAACTATTTAAGTTTAATTTTTTCATGAATAATTCAAGCAATTGTTCAGTAACTGCGATATCCGCAATTACCCCACCTTTTAACGGATGGTGCACATTGATTTCTTTTGGCGTACGGCCCACCATTTGGTACGCACGTTCACCGACTGCAATCACGTCGCCATTACGCTCATCTAGCGCAACAAGTGACGGTTCATTTAAAATAATTCCACGATCTTTTAAGAACACTAAAATATTCGCTGTTCCTAAGTCGATTCCAATATCTCGAACCATGAAAGTCTCCTCTCTTATAAACGTTCCTTCGTTTTGAATCCATTTTTAAATACGAAAAGAATATACGAGCCGATTAAGAAGGCTACGGCTAATCCTAAGCAATATTGCAAGACGCCGAGAAATCCATATTTATCCACATTCAAGAAGAAATATGGGAATGGGCCATCTTTGTTATTTCCAATCGGAATACGTGTGATAAGTGCAATCGCCACAGACACAATCGCATAGACAAGCGGCAATAGCGTCCACGTGAACGGATCATACCACTTGTAGC
>CALALK010000332.1 GCA_937923125.1 uncultured Carnobacterium sp. | reverse complement strand
TTGTCCGTATCTAGTTGATCAAAGAAGTTTTCAATCTGATCAAAGATATCTTTATCTGCAGAAGGTTTCGCGTTCGAACTATTGGCGTTTGCACCCTTTTTGTTTGAGTTTGCAGTTTTTTCAGCAGTAGTAGTTTCCTCTTCCTCTTCACTTGCATTGGCCAAATCCTCTAGAAATTTGTTTCGTTCTTTGTCCGTTGCCGTGAATTGAAACGCTTTTGTGACTTTCCCATCTTCGACAGGAATCAAATCATAATAGATAACATTATGGTCTTCAATGGTCTCAACAAATGATTGAACTATGAGGCTATTATCCGTATCTCGATATACGTAAAGTCGAACACCGCCCTTCCCTGTTGGAAGGTTTTTAATTTGAACGGGAACTTTAATTTCAGAATATTGAGGGTTGTTATAAGTCAACTTAATCGTCACTGTCGCATTATAATCTTCCCCATCCACAAAGTCGATTTTTTGTTCAAAGGCACCTTGTATTTTCATCTTTGTGGTGTCTACTGGTTGTTGAGTTTCAGCATTGACTGTTGAAACATGTGCAAAAGTTCCTACAAACAATAATAATGTGGCAATCAGTACCGCAAGCCATTTCAACCCAAAGAAAGATTTGTTAGCTTGTTGTTTCATGATTATTTACCTGCTTCGTCCCAAACTTTACGTCCTGATGCTAATGAAGCAATGTTTTCAGCGATTTTTGCGTTGTTTTGTCCATCCATTAATACAACTGTATTGTTTGGACCTTCAGCAAGAGCTTTTTTAGCGTCGATTGCTAAGTATTCTAACGCAGCCGCATTTAAGTTAGATTCGTTTAATGCGTTGTTGATGGCTGTTAATTGAGCAACAGTTGCTTGAGTGTCAATGGCGATTTTTTCAGCATGAGCACGAGCATCTGCTAATAATTTGTTGTTTTGAGTTCTTGTATCCATTTCAACTGTTTTTTGACGAGCGTCAGCAGCGATTAACGCAGCATCACGTTCACGGTCAGCAGTGATTTGTTTGTTCATCGCTTCAACGATGCTTTGTGGAGGAATTACTTCACCGATGTTGACACGGTCGATTGTAACCCCGTAAGAGTCTGTTTTACCGAATACACGTTGGTTTAAATCAGTGTTGATTTTGTTAGTACCACCAAGGATTTCAGCCATTGTCATTGTACCGATAATGTCACGTAATTCGTTTTGGATATCTAAAAGTAATAATCCTTCTGGGTTTGTGTTTCCATATAAGTATTCTTCAAGATTATCAACGTGGTATTTAGCTGAAGCGTCAATTGTTAAATTAACGTTGTCTTTTGTGATGATTTCTTGAGGATCTAAGTCTAATGAACGTTGACGCATATCTACAACGTAAGCAATGTTACGAATGATTGGTGTTACAAAGTGTAATCCTGGTCCTAATTCTCCAACATAACGTCCGAATGATTGAACAGCAGCTTTGTGTCCTTGTTGAACGATACGAATTGATTTGAACGCAATGATTAATAAGATTAATACTACGGCGATAATTAAGATTGTTACTGGCATTTTAAATTTCCTTCTTTCTAAATAGTTACATATACTAATTTTTCTGGATTGATTTCCTCAATCACTTTTACATATACCAACCCATCCTCGTAGTCAATGACTTCAAGTGGTTGGCCTTCTTCGACTGACATAACATCCAAAATTTTATATGGATAGTTCCGTCCTCGGTAATTAAACGTTCCGAAGACTTGCTCGGAGAACGCCTTAAACTGTCCATGCAATAATGTTTTAATTGCGTCGGGCCAGTTTTCAACTTTTTTCTGATGACTTTCGACTTCATTTTCGATGACCGACCGGAAATAAGTTGATACGTCTGTTGAGATAATCTTCAAAAATGCTTCTTTCAAAGAGGGCTCAATCGTAAAGTTTATCCGTTCAGTCTTATTTTCGTTCGACCATGGTTGTTTTCTCATACCCATTCTCCTTTCTTTATATCTCTTGATGAACATATTATAACACGTTCTGAATATAATACAAGTGTAATATCTCGTAAAATGTAAATTTTTCACCTAAAGTGCACTTTCGTTCAAAAACATTGATACAACAAGGATTATTTTATATAAAAATATCCAAAATTCTGAGCAAATAATATTAAGAAACTATAAATTTCAAAAAATATATTATACTTTATGATTTATTTCTTGTTTTTTAACTGTCACTTTCTACTAAAAAACAGCCAAGAAACAGTATCTCCTATTTCTTGGCTGCTATTATTGTCTAACCCACTGACCCTTCCATCTCGTACGCGATTAAACGGTTTAGTTCAACAGCGTATTCCATTGGAAGTTCTTTTGTAAATGGTTCAACGAATCCCATAACAATCATCTCTGTTGCTTCTGACTCGCTAATTCCGCGACTCATCAAGTAGAACAACTGCTCTTCTGAGATTTTTGACACTTTCGCTTCATGCTCGAGTGCTACTTTATCATTATGAATTTCGTTAAATGGAATCGTGTCTGATTTCGACTTGTCATCCATAATAATCGTGTCACATTCGATATGAGAAATGGAATAATCTGATTTCTTCCCAAATGTTACTTGACCACGGTAGTTTACGGCACCACCATCTTTAGCAATCGATTTTGAAACGATTGAACTTGATGTATGTGGCGCATTATGGATCATTTTCGCACCAGTATCTTGATGTTGGCCTTCTCCTGCAAACGCAATCGATAACATGGTTCCTTTGGCATATGGTCCATCTAGGAATACGGAAGGATATTTCATCGTTGTCTTCGCTCCAAGGTTTCCATCGATCCACTCAACCGTTCCGTGAGCAGCAGCTTTGGCACGTTTCGTTACTAAGTTATACACGTTATCCGACCAGTTTTGAATGGTTGTATAACGGCAGTAGCCACCCTCTTCAACGAAGATTTCTACAATCGCCGCATGCAAGCTGTTTGAAGAGTACGTTGGTGCTGTACATCCTTCTACATAGTGTACGCTGGCTCCTTCGTCTACGATGATAAGCGTACGTTCGAATTGTCCCATGTTTTGGTCGTTGATACGGAAGTACGTTTGAAGCGGTACATCACATTTCACGCCTTTTGGTACATAGATGAACGTTCCACCTGACCATACAGCTGAGTTTAACGCAGCTAATTTGTTATCTGTTGGTGGTACTAATTTTGCGAAATACTTTTTGAATAATTCAGGATACTCTTTTAATGCTGAGTCTGTATCTGTAAAGATGATTCCGAGTTTATCGAATTCTTCTTTCATATTATGGTAAACCACTTCAGACTCGAATTGCGCAGAAGCTCCGGCTAAATACGCACGCTCTGCTTCTGGAATTCCGATTTTCTCGAAAGTATCTTTAATCTTCTCAGGAACATCATCCCAAGAACGCGCTGGCTTGTCGCTAGCACGTTTGAAGTACGTAATCGCATCAAAATCAATGTCTGATAGGTCCGCACCCCATGTTTGCATTGGCATATTTTCGAATGTCTTCAATGATTTTAATCGGAAATCAAGCATCCATTGTGGCTCGTTTTTCACTTTTGAAATCGTACGAACGACTTCTTCGCTTAATCCCATTCCTGTTTCATAAACAGGTGTTACATCCTCATGAAAGCCATATTTGTAATCGGCTAATTCAGGAACTCCACTCATTTTGTCACCACTTTCTTATGCTTTTTCATTTTCTACGGCACGTTCTAATGCTTTCCACGCAAGAGTGGCACATTTAATACGCGCTGGGAATTTTTGGACACCGGCAAGTAACGCCGCATCCCCTAAAGGTTCTTCATCCACGGTTTCACCCTGCACTAGACTTGAGAAATCTTCTGCTAAGGTGAGTGCTTCATCAATCGTCTTTCCAATAATCGCATCACTCATCATGCTGGCACTCGCCATACTAATCGTACAGCCGTGTCCGTCAAAGTGAACATCTTCAATCACGCCGTTGTCATTTACAATCAGTTGCAACTGCAACACATCTCCACACGTTGGATTATTAAATTCAATCGTTGGAATGCTCGCATCATCCACTAATCCTTTATGGTGCGGATGAGACGAATGATCCAAAATCACCTGACGATAAAGCTGATCTAATTTAGATAAGGCCATATTGGAAAAACTCCTTTACTTTTTCTAATGCTTCTAAAAACAGGTCTGCTTCTTGAAGCGTGTTATAAATATAAAAACTTGCACGGCATGTTGCCGGTACATCGAGCCATCGCATCAAAGGTTGGGCACAATGATGTCCTGCGCGAACCGCAAATCCTTCCATATCAAGCGCCGTCGCGACGTCGTGTGGATGGATGCTATCGATGGTAAAACTAATGACTCCAGAATGTTTTTCCGGATCACTTGGCCCATATACCGTCACACCTTCCATCTCTTGCATTTTCGGTAAGAGATAAGCGACAATTTCTTGTTCATGCTGATGGATATTCTCCATCCCAATTTCTTCTAAATAATCAATGGCAGCAGCCAGTCCAATGGCTCCTGCGATATTTGGAGTGCCGGCTTCGAATTTCCATGGCA
>CALALK010000331.1 GCA_937923125.1 uncultured Carnobacterium sp. | reverse complement strand
AAACGTTAATACGTTATGGGAATTACTTACAAGATCTCAGCACTCTGTATTTACAGGGTGCTTTTTTGTTGAGAAGAAATGGACGGATGTGGCTGCAAGGACGAAATCATAGAGAGAAACTCAGATTAATGCGATAGTTAAGAACAGATTGATATTGAATGTTATAGAGCGTTTTAGAATAATGTATGAAAAAAGAGTTTGTAAAAATATAATTCCGTGATACTATAGAGAAAAAAGGAGGAGAAATATGTCAGAACAAAAGAAATCCATTACGATGAAAGATGTTGCCATTGAGGCTGGCGTTAGTGTTGGTACAGTTTCTCGTGTAATTAATAAGGAAAGTGGAATTAAAGAAGTAACGCTAAAAAAAGTTGAACAAGCGATTAAAACTCTAAATTATGTTCCAGATTTCTACGCTAGAGGTATGAAGAAAAATCGTACTGAAACGATTGCACTGATTGTACCTAGTATTTGGCATCCGTTCTTTTCGGAGTTTGCGATGCATGTGGAAAATGAAGTATACGAAAGACAAAACAAGCTACTTTTATGCTCGATCAATGGGACAGATAGAGAACAAGATTATCTTGATATGTTGCGTCATAATAAAGTAGACGGAGTAGTGGCGATTACTTATAGTCCAATCGAAAACTACTTAACTTCAGGAATTCCGTTTGTGAGTATTGACCGTATGTATTCGAATATTGAGATTGCTTGTGTATCTTCAGATAATGAAGCTGGGGGGCGTGAAGCTGCGAAACAACTCATTCGAAGAGGGTGTAAGCATTTAGCCTTCGTTGGGGGACATAATACGACCATTAATGAAACAAAACGTCGTAGAGTTGCATTTGAAAACTATGTCCGTGAACATCAGTATCCTTTCAGTGTCTTTGACCTAGATGAGACAGAAGAGGATTATAATGGTAAATTGGAGAAATTTTTATCGGAGAATCCTGATGTGGATGGAATTTTTACAATTAATGACTTATTTGCCCTAGATGTCATCAAAATCTTACAAGCTAAGGGAAAGAAGATTCCTGAAGATGTTCAAATTATTGGTTATGACGGTATTAAGATGGCAGGGAATACAGATTATTTATTGTCAACGATTGCCCAACCTTTAGAGGAAATGGCTAGGGAAGCTGTTCGAATCTTATTTGATATTATTGATGGAAAATCTGTTAATATGCAGACAATGTTACCGATAACATTTATCGAAGGAAATACAACTAAATGTATTGACAGAAAACGCTAACACTGTTAGAATGAACTCAAATTTAAAAATAATTATTTTTTTGATTTAAAATTGAAACGTTTCAAATAAAGAGAAGTGGCGCATAGCGCTCCTTTTTCTAGGCAAGAATTGAAACGTTTCAAAAAAGGAGATTGTTATGATTAAAACAGAAAAACAAGTGACCTTATGGGAACGGATTAAGAAGCAAAAACTTTTGTTATTAATGACAGTTCCTGGATTGGTATTAACATTCATCTTTAAGTACATTCCTATGTATGGCGTTTTAATAGCTTTTAAAGATTACAATCCTTTAAAAGGTATTTTAGGAAGTGAATGGATTGGATTCGAGGAATTCACTAAATTCTTATCTTCTCCAAACTTTGGAATTTTATTAACGAACACTCTAAAATTGAGTATTTATGGCTTGTTGCTTGGATTCTTGCCACCAATCATACTTGCAATTATGCTAAACCAATTGTTAAGTGATAAAGCTAAGAAACGCATTCAGTTGATTTTATATGCGCCAAACTTTATCTCAGTTGTAGTTATCGTCGGGATGATTTTCCTCTTCTTCTCAGTTGGAGGTCCAATCAATGGTTTCCTTTCGATGTTTGGAATTAAAATCGATTTTCTAACAAATCCTGATTTCTTCCGACCACTCTATATTCTAAGTGGTATCTGGCAAGGGATGGGGTGGGCTTCTACTCTATATACAGCCACATTGGTGAATGTAGATCCATCATTAATTGAAGCTGCTCGATTAGATGGTGCGAATATTTTCCAACGAATTTGGCATATCGACATCCCAGCGTTGAAACCAATCATGGTGATTCAATTCATTTTAGCTGCAGGTGGAATTATGAACGTTGGTTATGAGAAAGCATTCTTGATGCAAACATCTCTTAACTTACCGACATCTGAAATCATTTCAACTTATGTATATAAGATTGGTCTTGTGTCGGGAGATTACTCATACTCAACTGCTGTAGGTTTATTCAATGCAGTTATTAATGTAGTTTTACTAATCTCAGTAAATCAAATTGTAAAACGTATGAATAATGGTGAAGGGATTTAGGTGAAAGATATGAAAAAATCATATATGGATACGCAATTTGATAGACGAATTTTAGTATTAAATAAGATTATCATTGCTTTTATTGTTTTAATCACCTTGGTTCCAATGATTTATATTATTGTAGCGTCATTTATGGATCCAAAGGTCTTAGCGACTAGAGGGATTAGTTTTAACCCTGAAGACTGGACAGTAGAAGGGTATAAACGAGTTTTTAGTGACCAGTCCATTTTAAGAGGGTTTCTGAACTCTCTATTATACTCATTTGGATTTGCAACTTTAACGGTTCTTCTTTCTGTATTTACAGCATACCCTCTTTCTAAGAGAAATTTAGTAGGGCGTAAATGGATTAACTATTTCTTAATTGTCACAATGTTTTTCGGTGGTGGATTAGTTCCAACGTACTTATTAGTTAAAGACTTAGGGATGTTGAATACACCTTGGGCAATCATCGTACCTGGTGCGGTGAATGTATGGAACATTATTCTTGCTCGTGCGTATTTCCAAGGATTACCAGAAGAGTTAGAGGAAGCAGCCGTAATTGATGGAGCAAATGATTTACAGATTTTCTTCAAGATTATGCTTCCATTAGCAAAACCAATTATGTTTGTACTTTTCTTATACGCTTTTGTTGGTCAATGGAACTCATACTTCGATGCAATGATTTATATCAAGGATCCAAACTTAGAACCGCTACAACTAGTTCTTCGTAAAATCCTGATTCAAAGTCAGCCTGGCCAAGATATGATTGGTGCACAAGCTGCATTAAATGAAATGAAGCGATTAGCAGAATTAATTAAATACGCAACGATTGTTATCTCAAGCTTGCCATTAATCGTTATGTATCCATTCTTCCAAAAATACTTTGACAAAGGTATTATGGCCGGCTCACTTAAAGGTTAATAAATATAAAAAAATAAATTATTAAAGGAGTTTTATTATGAAATTCAATAGATTTACCAAATCAGCACTTGTTTTGACAGCTAGTTTAACTGTCCTTGCAGCTTGTGGCTCAAGCAATAAGGCCTCAAGTCCAGATTATAAATTGCAAGATGTGTCTTTCCCTCTAAAGGAAACTAAGACATTGAAATTTATGACAGCAAGTTCACCATTAGCACCAAAAGATCCAAATGATAAACTAATTTTACAACGTTTGGAAAAAGAAACGGGTGTTCATATCGAGTGGACAAACTACCAATCTGATTTTGGTGAAAAGAGAAACTTAGATATCTCAAGTGGAGACCTTCCAGATGCTATTCATAATGATGGTGCATCAGATGTTGAATTAATGAACTGGGCTAAGAAAGGTGTGATTATCCCTGTTGAAGATTTAATCGACAAATACATGCCAAACCTTAAGAAAATTCTAGAAGAAAGACCAGAGTACAAATCATTAATGACAGCTCCTGACGGACATATTTATGCCTTCCCATGGATTGAAGAATTAGGAGAGGGTAAAGAGTCTATCCACAGTGTAAATGACATGGCATGGATTAATAAAGATTGGTTGAAGAAACTTAATCTAAAAATGCCAGAAACTACTGATGAATTAATTGCTGTGTTAGAAGCCTTTAAAAACGGAGACCCTAACGGAAACGGTGAAGCTGATGAAATTCCATTCGCATTCATCAACGGAAACGGAAACGAAGACTTCAAAATGTTGTTTGGAGCATTCGGTGTAGGGGATAACGATGATCATATCGTTGTTGGAAATGACGGAAAAATTGACTTTACAGCTGATAATGATGATTACAAAGAAGCCGTTAAATTCATCCGTACATTACAAGAAAAAGGCTTAATCGATAAAGAAGCTTTCGAAAATGATTGGAATAGTTATATTGCTAAAGGACATGACCAAAAATTTGGTGTTTACTTTACATGGGATAAAAGCAATGTAACTGGTAGCAACGATAGTTATGATGTATTACCAGTTCTTGCTGGACCAAGTGGTAAGAAACATGTTACTCGTACAAACGGTATGGGATTCAACCGCGATAAAATGGTTATTACTAGTGCAAACAAAAACCTTGAGTTAACTGCTAAATGGATTGATGCACAATATGCACCACTTCAATCTGTACAAAACAACTGGGGAACTTACGGGGATCCGAACCAACAAAATATCTTTGAATTTGACCAAGCAACAAACAGCTTAAAACACTTACCATTAAATGGAACTGCTCCTGCTGAACTTCGTCAAAAAACAGAAGTTGGTGGACCTCTTGCAATCCTAGATTCTTACTATGGAAAAGTGACTACAATGCCAGACGATGCTAAATGGCGTTTAGACTTAATCAAAGAGTACTATGTTCCTTATATGAGCAACGACAACATTTATCCACGTGTATTCATGACACAAGAAGACTTAGATAAACTTGCTCACATCGAAGCAGATATGAAAGATTACATCTACCGCAAACGTTCTGAATGGATTGTTAACGGAAATATTGATCAAGAGTGGGATGCTTATAAACAAGAACTTGAAAAATATGGGCTTTCTGAATATTTAACAATCAAACAAAAATATTACGATCAATATCAAGCAAATAAAAAGTAGAGGTTAAATATGAGTGGTAAAAAGTATACTGTAGAAGACGCGAATCTTTTCATTGAGAAAAATAAGCATTTAGTAAATACTCAGTACAAGCCAGAAGAGCATTTTACCGCTGAAATAGGATGGATTAATGATCCAAATGGATTCGTTTATTTTAGAGGAGAATATCATCTCTTTTATCAATTCTATCCATACGATAGTGCCTGGGGTCCAATGCACTGGGGACATGCAAAGAGTAAAGACTTGATTCATTGGGAGCATTTGCCTGTAGCACTTGCTCCTGATCAAGACTATGATCGAAATGGATGTTTCTCTGGTTCAGCGATTGTAAAAGATGATCGCCTCTGGATTATGTACACAGGACATATTGATGAAGAGGGAAGTATTCGACAATTACAAAATATAGCCTATTCGGATGACGGGATTCATTTTACAAAGATTTCAGAAAATCCGGTGCTGACAGGTGCCGATTTACCAGAAGAATTGATTGTATCGGAATTCCGGGATCCAAAACTCTTAGAGAAAGATGGACGCTACTATTCCGTAGTAGCTAGTAAGCATAAAGACAATGTCGGCTGTGTGGTGCTATTTGGTTCAGACAACTTAGTCGATTGGAAATTTGAGTCTATCTTCTTAAAAGGAAAAGAGCATCAAGGATTTATGTGGGAATGTCCTGATTACTTTGAGTTAGATGGAAAAGATTGTTTAATCGTTTCTCCAATGCGCTATAAACGCGACGGAGATTCGTTCCATAATATTAATTCATCCGTTTTTCTTTCAGGTAGAGTCGATTGGGAAGAAAAGAAATTTATTCCTGAAACTGTAGAAGAGATTGATCACGGTCAAGACTTCTATGCTCCACAAACATTAGTAGATGATGAGGGACGTCGTATTATGATTGCTTGGATGCAGACATGGGGACGTACGATTCACTCTCATGTTCAACAACATCAGTGGGCAGGTGCGATGACATTACCAAGAATTCTTCATTTGAAGGATGGTAAGCTCATTCAAACACCTATCCCGCATGGACAGTATCAAATTCAAATTGAAGGCGACTGTCAGTACCGCATAGGAAATGAAACTGACTATCTTGAGTTTGGATATGATAGTACAGCACAACAGGTATATATTGACCGTAGTACTCTTGCTCAAAAAATTGTTGGGGAAGAAGAACAGGACACAAGTAGACGATACGTAACGATAGAGGCTAAAGAACTTGAGGTCTTCTTAGACAAAAATTCAATTGAGATTTTTGTAAACCAAGGGGAGAAAACTCTGACAGCTACCTTTTATCTAACAGTACCAACTGTATTATCTAAAATTTAGAAAACATGATTATTTTCCCTTAAAGTATCAAAAGCAACGGATATTACTTCCGTTGCTTTTGTTTTATTTTACAACTCATGAATCCAACGGGAATATGGTATAATCATTACAAATAGATTCTAAGGAAGTGGCCAGATGAAAATTATAGTCGATCGCAATTCGGTTTGTGCCGGAGATGATATATACAGTCATGAGATGACATTCGAGGTGCCAGAAAGCTTCACAGTGGCTGAATTCTTTGAACTTGTGGAAGGCCATGGATTCTTAGCAGCGATTGTAGGAAACGATGTAGCGTGGGGGCTTCAAAATCGCACGGGTAAAATCGGAGAGTATTTTACAAAAACAGGAGAAGTCACTCATCCAGAAGTGAGCATTAAAGATAAAATGGATGAAGCGGGCGGGGATCCTCATTTCTTCGTGCGCTACTATAGCAATCCCGAATGGGCCAGAGAAAACAGTGATGGAGGACAAGCATGAAACGTGAAGAGTTTTTAGACAGAATTAATCAAGAGGGATTTTCATTTTCTATCGATATCACACGCTGGGGATTTTCGGATTGCAAGTCACTCGTTCGCAGTCGCAGACTTTCCGAGGAACAACTCTATCAGATGTTTGTGGAATTCTGTGAGGAGCTCGAGAACTGTCTTGAGGAAGCTGGGGACGAGCGTCGTATGATGTTTAATAAGTATCCAGTGAGTCCAGTTCATGATAAATATAAAACCAAATTTGATGCCATTTCTCCAAATGGACGTGAATTCCGATTCGATTTTGTGTTTAGTAATGACAATCATCTGAAAGTGTACCATCTATTTGAAACGATTAATGGACGTAAGAAGGTTACATGGAAGGATATTCTTTGGGAAATTGTAGATGTATTATAACTAGAAAGTTGGGGATTGAATATGGAAAAGGAAAACGAAACAACCGCACTCAAATGGGTCTTCTACCGGGAAGTGGATATCCCACGCGATATCGAAGAAATTCTTGTGACAGGAGAGGTGGCAGACCGCGCCTTTAAAACTGTACGAGATGTGGCAGTATTCACGAATAAACGCTTGATTGTCAAAGACGTCCAAGGACTAACAGGAACGAAAGTCGAGATGTATTCCTTGCCGTATAGCGCAGTGAATATGTGGTCTACAGAAAATGCAGGCATCCTCGATTACACGGCAGAAGTGGAATTATGGACCAGAGCTGGACACATTAAGATTGAATTGAAACGCGGAATCGATATTCGCGAGTTCGAACGATTACTGGCAGAGTATATTTTATAAAGAAAAAAGAGCCACTACATTTATAGCGGCTCTTATTTTTTAGGCTCTATTATTTGTTGAAAGTATTTTTAATTCCTTCTACTGCGCCTTCAACGCCTTCTTTAACGTTTTCGATAACTTCTTTGGCTTTACCTAAACCTTTTTCTACTGCACCTTCTGTTTCAGTGCTTTTATCACCAGTAACTTTACCTAAAACTTCTTTTGCAGCACCTGATGCTTGTTGTAATTTATCTTCTAATGACATTTGAAGACCTCCTTTGTTGTTTATACTATAAAGTCTAGCACTAAAAAATTATTTACAAAAGTTTCTGCTTGAGAAAGTATTCATAAGCAGATGGTGCAAAGACTAAGGAAGAGTCATGCTAAAATAATTCTAAAGAAGACTGTAGGAGGAAACACGATGACAGAATATGAATTACCACGCGTTTGGAGCGCAGCCGATTCTAACCAAGGGAAGTTCTCAGGAATTAACCGTCCAACAGCAGGGGCTCGTTTTGAACAGAAATTACCAGTGGGGGATACGGATTTACAACTTTATTCTCTAGGGACTCCAAATGGGGTTAAGGTTACGATTTTGCTTGAAGAGTTATTAGAAGCTGGAGTGAAAGAGGCAGCCTATGACTTATTCAAGATTTCGATTATGGATGGGGACCAATTCGGAACCGACTTTGTAGCGATTAACCCGAATTCGAAGATTCCAGCACTCTTAGACCGTTCAGGGAATGAACCGATTCGCGTCTTTGAGTCAGCGAATATCTTGCTTTATTTAGCAGAAAAATTCGGAAAATTCCTTCCGCAAGACACTGCTAAACGTACAGAAGTCTTAAACTGGCTCTTCTGGCAAACAGGAGCAGCACCATTCTTAGGTGGCGGATTTGGGCACTTCTTCAACTACGCACCAGAGAAAATCGAGTACGCGATTAACCGTTTCACAATGGAAGCGAAACGCCAATTAGACTTGCTTGACCAAGAGTTAGCTAAACGCCCTTATATCGCAGGAGACGAATATACGATTGCCGATATCGCCATCTGGTCATGGTACGGTCAACTCGTTCAAGACAAACTTTATAAAAATTCCGCAGAATTCTTAGATGCACAAAGCTATAAACATTTAAATGAATGGGCAGACCGAATTGCCCAACGTCGCGCTGTACAAAAGGGAGTAGAAGCGGAGTATAAATCAATTAAATAAAGAAGGGTTAGTATGATTGAATATAAAAATGTCGCCTTACGTTATGATGAAAAGCTCGTTTTAAAAGACGTGAACTTGACCATTAACGACGGCGAATTTATGGTGTTAGTGGGGCCATCCGGTTCAGGGAAAACAACCATGTTGAAGATGATTAACCAGTTGATTGAACCGACTGATGGAAATATTTATTTAAATGAAAAACGAATCAAAGAACATGACCAACGAAAATTACGCTTAGAGACAGGCTATGTCCTTCAACAAATCGCGCTGTTTCCAAACTTAACGGTAGCAGAAAATATCGCGCTCATCCCTGAAATGAAAGGATGGAAGAAGGAGCAAATCGCTGCGAAAACAAAGGAACTACTCGACAAGGTAGGCCTTCCTGCAGACGATTACGCCAAACGCCTTCCAAGCGAACTCTCTGGTGGGGAACAACAACGGGTAGGAATCGTTCGAGCGATGATTGCAGAACCGATGACGCTTCTCATGGACGAACCATTCTCGGCCTTAGATGCCATCTCTCGTAAGCAACTTCAAGAACTCACGAAGGCATTGCACCGGGAGTTTAAGATGACGACGATTTTCGTCACACATGATACGGATGAAGCGTTGAAGTTGGCGGACCGTATTGCAGTCTTAAAAGATGGAGCGATTCAACAAGTCGCACCGCCTTCTGAAATCCTAGAGCATCCTGCAACGGAATTTGTCGCAGAATTGTTCAAAGGAGGTGCCGTTCATGCATAATCTCGTAACGACCTTCCAAGAGCGTTTTAGCGACTGGACAGTTGCATTAGGGCAACATTTACAACTCTCGCTCTTAGCCTTACTGATTTCGATTGTGGTGGCCGTTCCATTAGCGGTTGTTTTAAGCTCGTACAAGCGCTCTGCGGCATTTGTCCTTCAACTGGCAGGAATCTTCCAAACGATTCCGTCACTGGCGCTATTAGGGCTCTTTATTCCATTTATGGGCATCGGAACGGTCCCAGCACTCACAACGCTAGTGATTTACGCGTTATTCCCGATTTTACAAAATACAATTACGGGACTTGAAGGGGTTGACCCAAG
>CALALK010000330.1 GCA_937923125.1 uncultured Carnobacterium sp. | reverse complement strand
TTCACATTCTTAACAGCGCAACAACAAGATTTACTAGAAGCAAAACAAACGCTCGAAGAAACGATTACAGAAATGGACGAGGAAGTAACCACTCGCTTTAAGACAACATTTGATGCGGTAAGTACTCAATTTGAGCGCACATTCCCTCGCTTATTCGGTGGAGGCCGTGCGACACTTGAATTAACAGATCCAGATAACCTTCTTGAGACAGGGATTGAGATTATCGCTCAACCACCAGGAAAGAAACTGCAATCACTCAGCTTACTTTCTGGTGGGGAACGTGCCTTTACGGCGATTGCATTACTATTTGCAATCTTAGAAGTGAAGCCAGTTCCGTTCTGCTTACTCGATGAGGTTGAAGCAGCTCTGGATGAGGCTAACGTTGCTCGTTATGGACGTTACTTGAAGGAATTTACGAATAGTACTCAATTTATCGTTATTACTCACCGTCGTGGTACGATGGAAGAGGCAGATGTATTGTATGGTGTGACGATGCAAGAATCTGGTGTCTCAAAACTTGCTTCTGTTAAGTTTGAAGACTTTGATGAATTAGAAGAAGCTAAATAGGAAATAAGAGGTGGCAAATGCTTGCTGCCTCTTATTTTTCAATACGAAATGATGTGTTTTGTGGTATAATATACTAGATACGTACTATGAGCGTATAATGAAAGCAGAAATGCTTAAAGGAGTTTTATAGTTGATTAAATTAATTGCACTAGATTTAGATGGAACATTATTAACTGGTGAAAAGAAAATAACGGAAGAAAATAAAAAAGCCATTAAATTGGCCAAAGAAAATGGAATTAAAGTGGTTCTTTGTACTGGTAGACCAATTGTAAGTATTGTTCACTTACTGGAAGAATTAGACCTAATGGGGGATGATGATTACGCCATTAACTTCAATGGTGGTTTGATTCAAAAAACAAAACATGGAGAAATCATCTATGAAACAGGACATACTGTTGAAGATATGAAGTATTGCCATGAAGAAGTTACAAAAGTAGGACTTCCATTAGTCATGATTGATACTGTAAGAGCATACGAGCCAACGCCTCCCAAAGGACGTCCGTCAATTTATAACACATTACCGCATCCAATTACTTTTGAACAAAAGAATCCGGAAGATTTTGAAGAAGGACATATCTTTAATAAAGCTGTTCTTTGTATCGAACAAGATATTTTAGATGAAGGAATTGCAAAATTACCAAAAGAATTCTTCGAACGCTTCAACTGTATGAAATCGAGAACATTTCTTTTAGAAGTTGTTCCAAAACATGTTTCAAAAGGAAATGGCTTAAAGATGTTAGGAGAAATTCTAGGAATCTCGCTGGATGAAATGGCAGCGTGTGGTGATGAGGAAAATGACTTACCAATGTTAACGGTTGTCGGTTATCCAGTTGCGATGGGCAATGGTTCTAAAGAAGTCAAAGAAGTGGCAAAATATGTGACAGCGACAAATGAAGAATCTGGTGTTGCGCAAGCCATTTATCATATTTTAGAAATGAATAAACAAGCGTAAAGTGAGGGGAAAACATGGGATTATTTGATCGAATTAAACGTGCCTTTACCGGTGAAGATGAAGTCATTAAACACGAGGAGACGAAAGAGTCGATTGTCATTGAGAAATATGACAAAGGGATGGAAAAAACACGTCGTAGTTTCTCAGATCGTTTAAACGAATTCCTTGCTGATTTTAGAGAAATCGACGAAGACTTCTTTGAAGATTTAGAAGAAACCTTTATTTCTTCAGACGTAGGTTTCGAGATGACATTAGCGATTACGGATGCCTTACGTGATGAAGTGCGTCTGCAAAATGCAACGACTTCTGGGCAAGTTAAAGAAGTGATCATTGAGAAGATGGTCGATATTTACGAAAAAGGGGAAGACAACTTATCTGCATTGAAGAAAGCGGAAGGTCGCCCAACCGTATTAATGTTTGTCGGCGTGAATGGGGTTGGTAAAACAACCACAATCGGTAAAATCGCTTGGAGATTAAAACAAGAAGGCAATAAAGTCTTATTAG
The DNA here is from genome assembly GCA_937923125.1 of uncultured Carnobacterium sp. Classification (GTDB taxonomy): domain Bacteria; phylum Bacillota; class Bacilli; order Lactobacillales; family Aerococcaceae; genus Granulicatella. The sequence goes on along the minus strand of CALALK010000330.1, from coordinate 7,689 downwards.
CTGCAGGAGATACGTTCCGTGCCGGCGCTATCCAACAATTAGAAGTATGGGGCGAACGTGTAGGCGTTCCTGTCGTGTCAGGTCGTGAAGGTGGAGATCCATCATCTGTTGTATTTGATGCGATTAAGAAAGCCAAAGAAGAGAACTTCGATTATTTATTAATCGATACAGCGGGTCGTCTTCAAAATAAAGTGAACTTGATGAAAGAGTTAGAGAAGATGAATCGTATCATTTCTCGAGAAATTGAAACGGGAGCTGATGAAACATTACTAGTGTTAGATGCAACGACTGGTCAAAACGCTCTTGTTCAAGCGAAACAATTCGGTGAGACGATTAACATTACTGGTTTGATTTTAACGAAATTAGACGGGACTGCAAAAGGGGGAGTGATCCTCTCAATTCGTCACGAATTAAACATTCCGGTGAAATTTATCGGATTAGGGGAGCAAATGGACGACTTACAACCGTTTGAACCAGAACAATTTATTTACGGTTTAGTAAAAGATATGCTATAATACATCTATAATAAAATTTGAAATGAGGCGAAATAATGGAAAATAATCATTATGGTGTTGAATCCAGTATTGCTGGAAGAAATCAATTTTTCATGAAAGTGTATGCTTGGATGTTTGGAGGACTAGCAATTTCTGCTTTAGTTGCTTACCTATTCAGTACAGTTCCAGCGCTTTATAGTGCATTCTTCAATTTCATGGTCACGACTCGTGGATACGGAATGTGGGTTATCTTTATTGCGCAATTAATACTTGTATTTGTAATGCGTCCAAATTATGAAGAACTTGGTAGACCAATTCGTTATATTGTTTCATATTGTTTATATGCAGCATTAACAGGATTTACATTCTTCATAGTAGCACAAGTTTATGAGTTAGGAAGTATCGTACAAGCGTTTATTTCTACTTGTGCATTATTCGTAGGTTTATCAATCGTTGGATTTACAACGAAGAAAGATTTAACAAGCTTTGGTCGTCAAGCAATGGGAGCTTTATTAGGGTTAATCATTGCTAGCTTGATTAACTTGTTCTTCTTCCATAGTTCATTAGTTGAATTGATTATGTCTGGTATCTCATTAGTAATCTTTACCGTGTTAACAATGTATGATACTCAAAAATTAAAAAATATGTACGACTACTACGAAGGACAATCAGCATTAGAAGGGATTGCAATTTTAGGTGCGTTAGAATTATACTTAGACTTCATCAATATCTTCTTAGATATCTTACGTTTATTCGGAAGCAGAAAAGACTAATCAATACTTTTATAGCCTAGGTTCGCCTAGGCTTTTTTGTTTGCCTTCATTCAAGAAGTTTTTGAAAGATTCTGAAAAGAATTTAATGCATTTTCACGTGAATTCATGTATACTACATAAGTACGCATTAACGAATTAGGAGGATGTTAAATGTTTGAATTAAATGCATTCGATTATGAGGATATTCAATTAATCCCCAATAAATGTATTGTAAATAGTCGTTCGGAGTGTGATACTACGGTTAAATTAGGGAAACACACCTTTAAATTACCTGTGGTTCCTGCAAATATGCAAACCGTTATTGATGAATCTGTTGCTGAATTTTTAGCAGAAAACGGATATTTCTATATTATGCACCGCTTTGATGAAGCTAGCCGTTTACCATTTGTTAAACGAATGAAAGAACGTGGTTTAATCTCATCAATTAGTGTTGGTGTAAAACCTCAAGAATATGATTTTATTGTAGAATTAAAAGAAAATGGACTTGTTCCTGATTACATTACAATTGATATCGCACATGGTCATTCTAATTCAGTGATTGACATGATTAAGCATATTAAAAAACATTTACCAGAGTCATTTGTGATTGCAGGTAACGTAGGTACTCCAGAAGCCGTTCGTGAATTAGAGAACGCTGGTGCGGATGCTACTAAAGTAGGGATTGGACCTGGTAAAGTATGTATTACAAAAATTAAAACAGGTTTTGGTACTGGTGGATGGCAACTGGCTGCACTTCGTTGGTGCTCAAAAGCTGCACGTAAACCATTGATTGCAGATGGTGGAATCCGTACTCACGGAGACATTGCTAAGTCAATCCGTTTTGGAGCTACTATGGTCATGATTGGATCATTATTTGCTGGACATGAAGAGTCTCCAGGTAAGACTGTCGAAGTGAATGGCCAAATGTTTAAAGAATACTTTGGTAGTGCGTCAGAATTCCAAAAAGGCGAACGTAAAAATGTTGAAGGTAAGAAAATTGTTGTTCCTTATAAAGGTTCTTTAGAAGATACTCTTATCGAAATGCAACAAGACTTACAATCATCAATCTCATATGCAGGTGGTAAAGATATTGAAGCCATCCGTAAAGTAGATTATGTTATCGTTAAAAACTCAATTTTTAACGGAGATTCAATTTAGAATAATTAACGAGCAGAAGGAGAAATCTTTCTGCTTTTTAGTTTTTCGTATTTATTCTTCGGAATATGTTTGATATACTATGGAAAAGAACTCAGTCAAAGTGAGGAATCTATCTATGTGGTTATTTAATCGAAAGAACCGACATAAAGATGAATTTGAAATGGAAGAGACCTATTTCAACGAATCTGTAGAAGTGGATAGTGATTCTGATGAGGAAGCCTACCATCAAATTGCAGATATCATCTCAGGTCATAGCGAACGTATCAGAGAACTATTAGAAAGTTATTTTGATAATCCTGATTTATTGATTGAAGAATTGCGCGAAGATGATGAGGACTGGAATGATGAGTTCGCTGACCTATTGGAACAAGCGCAAGACGACTATTGGTTACTAATGCTATTAACACTTGAAAAAGAATCCTATGCAACTCAAATTTATTGGAGAGATAATGCTAGTACTTTAGCCAGTAAGCTTCCCAAATTAAAGTTGTTAAAAGGAATCGCACAGCAAGAATTGCAGACTTGCTCTGTAGAGTGTTCTGTATCAGAGTATTTAGAGTGTGTTTCTGCAAAATTACAACAAGCGGGAATCGCATTAGGTACGATTGAGTTGGATGATGAGAATGTTTTAATTTTTTCGATATTAGAAAGAAGAGTAGAACGTCTCAACAATTTAATGAATAATGTTGAAAAAAGTTGGAAGCAAATTTCGTAAAGATTACAAAAATGTTACGAATTTGCTTCTTTCTATTTGAAATCTTAAGAATTTCTTTGTAAAATAAATTGAATTACAAGGAGGATAGGAATGAATAAACGTAAATTTAAGTTTCTTTTGGGATTAATGACATGTGCATTTGCACTTTCTGCTTTAGCGCCAATTGCTGCTGAAGAAACAACACAAGAACCGGGAGAAGGAACTACTGTTGTTGAACAAACAGAGGCTCCAGAAACAACAGAAGCCACTGAGACAACAGAGCAAACTACGACAACAACAACGTCGAAAGAACTTCCGATTGAAGAGGATATTTTCGAGATTACAGCTCGTTACGGGTATGACGTTAGTGAATACTACAAACCTGAAGGAGCTATTTTAGTCGATGCGGATACTGGGCAAATCCTCTATGGTGATAATATCGATAAACCATGGGATCCAGCAAGTACCACTAAATTGATGACAGCGTACCTTGTGTATGATGCGATTAAAGCAGGGAAACTCACATTAGATACTAAAATTACGGCAACAGAAGAAGATAGAGCTATTTCTACAATTGATGATATTAGTAATAACCAAATTAGAGCAGGAATTGAATATCCGGTTCGCGATTTACTTTATCTTATGATGTATCCTTCTTCAAACGTTGCGACAGTGATGTTATCACACGCGATTAGTAAAACAAACGAAGAATACATTAAGATGATGAATGATAAAGCCAAAGAATTAGGAATGACAAATTCTAAATTCTATAATCCTAGTGGGGCTGTTGTGTCAGCATTTCGTGGCTTATATGTTGTTGAAGGTGTGCCAGATGAGTACAACCAAACAACAGCACGTGATTTAGCAACATTAGCGTATTACTTCTTAAAGAACTATCCTGAATTCTTAGAAATTACAAGAGAACCAGCTGTTACAACAATGGAAGGAACTCCTGTAGAAGAAACTTTCTACACATTAAACCAACTCGCCAGCGGAATGCCTCAAGGGTATTTTGATGTTGATGGATTTAAGACAGGTTCATCACCAAATGCAGCTTTAAACCATGTGATTACTGCAAAAGGAAAAGGTCGCCGTTTGATTGAAGTTTTAATGGGTGTTGGTAGCTGGAGCGACTATAACACAAGTGTATTTTACCGTGCACAATTCGGGAACGCTCTTTTAGAAAAAGGCTTTACTGAATATCATGAAGAAACAGTGTTAAAAGCTGGGGTTCATGAAATTGATGGTCAAAAGATTAAAGTAGAGAAAGATATCAAAGTTTTAACAAGAGGCGATGAAAAACCAACATATAAACTTGTTGGAGATGAAATCATTGTGGAACATACTTTCCCAACTTTAACAAAAGAGATTAAGTCAAATGTATTTAAAGTGACAAAAGTGGTTGAAGAAACAACGACAGAAGAAGTTTCATCAACAGAAGGTTCAACGAATGGTGGAATCTTATCATTTGATGAAGATAGTGATCTAGGAACATTTGCGAACTGGTTAAGAAGCCTAAGCAAAAATCCTCTATTATTAGCGGGTATTATTTTAACACTCAGCGTATTTATTAGTGGAATTGTACTTGCAACTGTTCAAGTCTTTAAAAAGAAAGATTAAGATAAAAAATAACCCTTGAGAAAATTTCTCAAGGGTTTGTTTTTGCTTATTGGAAGAATGCCCAGAGCCAGTCGATAATAAATCGTAACCCAATCGTGTAGGCAGCCAGTGTAAATGGTTTAAAAACTAAGATGATAATAATGAATTTTTTATAAGTCATCTTTGTTAAACCAGCAAGCATACATAAGAAATCATCCGGTGAAACAGGGAAGAACATCATGAATGCAAAGAAGTAGTCGAACCATTGTCCTTTATCCAACCAACTGATATAGCGATTATACGTATGTTCACTAACCATTGATTTTACGAATTGCTGACCATATTGTCTTGCAAGATAGAAGGCAATGATTGACCCAATGACAATACCGATGTAGTTATAAATGTTTCCAACCCAGTTTCCGTAAATATAGACACCAGCAATACTAGTGAGGGCTCCTGGAATAATTGGAACCACTGTTTGTAAAATTTGAAGGAAGATAAAGATTGGTGGCCCCCAGATTCCCGCTTGTAACATATAGGCTGATAGCGTCTCTTGTGATGTGAAGAGGCCTTTTTGCCATGCCCATACGATAAAGACCACTGTCGCAATTGCTCCAAGAATCGAAGCGATATTCATTACCTTTTGAGCAGTAGGGGAAATTGGCTTTCCTTGTTTAATTTCTTCTGTAGTCATTATTTCTCCTTTATGATAATAAGTTTCTTTCTGTTGCAACTTTATCATAAAACTGTTGCCACTGTTCTAGAATACTTTCTTTTGAATAGAATTGTTCGCCTCGTTTTGAACCTTCGCAGGCTTTTGCGTAATAATCGGCGTCTTCTTTTAGTTTTGTTAATTCGTCTTTAAACGTTTGTTGACTATTTGCTTTTAAGTAATAGTCAAATAAAATTGGTTTGTACTCAGGTAAGTCACGTAAGAGTAGTGGGATATTTGCGTTCATCGATTCTAAAATCGTCATTGGAAATAATTCCTCGAATGAAAGTTGAAGCATGACATCTCCCATATTAAAGAATTCGTTCATACGATCACGTTCCACTAGACCGAGGAAATGAACGTTATCTGGAAGATCATCCATGTGTTCCATGATTTCTTTTCGACCTTCAGAGATTCCTTTAAATGCGAAGTTACCAGCCCAAACGAATTGGATATCTGGCATTTTAGTTGCTAAATCGATAAACTCAAGAACACCTTTACGCATTTGAAGCTGACCAGCAGATACAACAGTAAATTTGTCTGGATTCAATCCGAATTTCTTACGTAAGTCTGCTTTGGATTGGTCTGTAATTTTATAGAACGTTTCACGAGATACGAAGTTTGGAATGTATGTTACTTTAGAACGATTCACTCCATACTTTTCTAAATCATCAATAAAACGTGGATTTACAGTAACCAAGTAGTCTGCTTGTTTATAAAAAGAGAGTACGTACTTATAGAATAATTCTTTAATAGGTTTTGGAAGAGAAATACTTTTTTCTAATGTTTCCGGTAAAAAGTGAACAGACGCAATTGTCGGTTGCTTTTTATTGTTTAAAAAGGATTTAAAAAGAAAATCTGGGTTAATCGTATGAATATGATTAATATCAGCAATTTTAAGCTGATTCACAACAACGTTATATCCCTTTAATCCTTCTGTTACAAGGTTTATTTGTTCCTCTGTTGCAGACATGACTCCTTGGCCTTTAACACTGTCTGCACGAGTTAGCATATTGATTGTAAGCATAGTATCTCCTTTAAGTGTAATTCATAGCTATTTTACCATGAAATCGCTAATTTGGAAAATAGGTTCCTATTCTTTGGATAAATTTAATGTTTTTGCCTTCTTGTGGGAATTTTTGTATACTAGACAAGAAGAAAGAAACGAGGTCATTTATGAAGAAATCTAAAAAATCAAACCGAAAATCAAAAGATGAAGAAATGACATTAGTGGACTGCTATTATATTCCAACAGTGATTGCAGAACAGTTTCGCTTACTAAGAGAACACTGTGCGCTTGAAGTTGAAAAGGAATTAGCAGTGTTATTTCCAAAAGTGACAAGAGAAAGACGAGAGGATGTTGGAGAAGTCGTTGTTTCGTATGATGAAAATGACGTTATGACATGCGAAATCACGCTAAGCCCTATTGAAGTTTCTAAATTAGAAAAGGAAATCTCAGCTGATCGTCTCAAAAAATATATTGAAACAAAAATTAAAGACTAAGAATCATAAACTGGACAATTGTCCAGTTTATTTTGTTTTTAAAGCCGATATTTTAGAATAGGACTTTTAGTTTTGGTACAATTAAAGTAAGAAATAATGAGGTGATATGTAATGACACTTGAAATTCAAAATTTTACATTCCAAAATCCAACAAAGATTTTATTTGGAAGAAACAGAATTGAAGATATTGATAATGAAATTCCTAAAGATGCCAAAGTACTAGTATTGTATGGTGGTGGCTCTGTTAAGAAAAATGGTGCATTTGATCGTGCAGTTAAGGCACTAGGAGACCGTGAATGGGATGAATTTTCTGGAATTGAAGCAAACCCAACATTTGAAACTTTAATGAAAGCTGTTGAGAAAGTACGTGCAGGTAAATTCAATTATTTATTAGCAATCGGTGGCGGTTCCGTTATCGATGGGACTAAGTTCGTTTCTGCAGCAAGTCTCTTTACCGAAGACCCTGTCGACTTATTTGGCTGGGGTGTGGGTAAAGGATTACCTGTACAAGAAGTGGTTCCTTTTGGGACGATTCTAACACTCCCTGCAACAGGTTCTGAAATGAACTCGGGCGCAGTAATTACGCTTGTTGAGAAAAAAGCAAAAGTAAGTTTCCGTGGACCAAAGACATTCCCTGTATTTTCAGTATTAGAACCTGAATTGACTTATACATTACCAGTTCGTCAATTAGTGAATGGGTTACTAGATACTTATATTCACGTAATGGAAAACTATTTAACTTATCCAGTAGGAGCCTTGCTTCAAGACCGATATGCA
>CALALK010000329.1 GCA_937923125.1 uncultured Carnobacterium sp. | reverse complement strand
CGCTTCAGGAAAACAGCTAGGGTTCGTTGTAATGGGGAAAGAAGGACAACCTTTCTCTACAGATGATTTAATCTTGGCGGAGCACGCAGCTACAGTAATCGGAACAGAAATGCTTCATTGGTATACTCGCAAGATTGAGCAAGAAAAACGTGAGCAACAAAATGTTCATCTCGCGCTCAGCTCATTGTCTTACAGTGAATTAGAAGCCATCAAAGTAATCGTGGGTCTATTCGATGGTATGGATTTGCGTTTCACTGCTCTTAAAATTGCTCAAGAATACCATATCACTCGTACAGTTATCGTGAACGCTATCCGTAAACTTGAATCAGCTGGTATTATCGAAAGCAGAAGTTTAGGTACGAAAGGGACTTATATTAAAATTAAGAATGAAAATATTAAGTCTTCACTATTATCAGAATTAAAACACGCGTAAATTGAGGCGATGATTATGGAAAACATCTTTATTGAAAATGAGTACTTAAAAGTTGGAATTAAGCTGTTTGGAGCAGAACTCACTTCAGTTATTTCAAAAGAAACAAATACAGAATATATGTATCAACCAGATGGAATCCATTGGAATAAGCAATCTCCAATTCTTTTTCCAAATATTGGAGCCATTAGAGAGAATTCATTTGTATATGAAGGAAAGACATACCCGGCTAGAAAGCATGGATTTGCTAGAGATTATGCTTTTCAATTAGAAGAACAAGGAGAAGATTTTGCGACTTTCTTGTTAACAGACAAAATGATTGAAGAGGAGTATCCATTTGAGTTTGAATTAAGACTTCAATATTCTTTAGAGAGTAATGCATTAAAGATGACTTATAGCGTATCAACGACAAGTCCAGAGTTGTATTTTGCCATTGGCGGTCATCCTGCTTTTGCAGTTCCTCTTGAGGAAGGTCTTACTTTTGAAGATTATCATGTCCAATTAGAGAGTGAAGCTCATATTTCAAAATTGGAGCTAGAAATCCCTTATCTAGCATCTTTAGAGGGAGTTCCATTTACCGAAGGAGATTTTGCATTGCATCATGATTTATTTACAAATGATGTATTGTTATTTAAATCAAAACACCCTAAGTTTAAAGGAAAATTGTATTCTCCTAAAGGACAAAGAAGTGTAACGGTTCATTTAAACGGAATCGAAGCAGTTGGAGTTTGGACAATGGCAGATGATTCACCGTTTATTTGTTTTGAACCATGGGATGGTTATCCAGACTTAGCAAGTGAGACTACCTTAAATCTGAAAGAAAAGAAAAATATTCTCCGAATCACTAAAGATACACCGTATCAATCATGTGCTACCTTTGTATTCGAATAAAAAGAAAAGACACTAAGATTTACTTAGTGTCTTTATTTTTCTTATCCCAAGGCATTGGGACTTTATTTTCAGTTCCATTAAGAATTCGTTGAATGTTGGCTCTGTGACGATAAATGATGAAAATATCAATGGCAAGTGCAAATGCTGTTAGCACCCAATCGTTAAAGAGTAATGATAAGAGAACACCTAAAGAAATGGTCACCATTGCAGTCAAACTAACCATACGCGTGATTGCTAATAGTATCAAGAAAATGATTAATCCGTAGAGTAATAATAATGGTTGATAGGCTAAAATCATTCCGGCAAAGGTTGCTACGGCTTTTCCACCTTTGAACGATGCAAAGAGTGGGAAAGTGTGACCAATCACTGCAAAAGATGCAATCCAAAGCGGTGAAATACTTGGTTGTTTGAAGATAGTCATCGCAAGAATTGTTGCTAGAGATCCTTTGAATACATCACAAAATAACACAACAGAACCTGCTTTTGGACCAAGAACGCGGAACGCATTTGTAGATCCTAAATTCCCGCTACCAAATTCGCGGATATCTTTTTGAAAGAATGTTTGTCCAATCCATAATCCAGATGGAATAGACCCGAGTAGGTACGCTACAAGAGCGCCTATTATAAAAGTAAATGACATAAGTCTATTTCTCCTTAAAACAGTCTAGTGACAGTTTAACATAAAAGGTGCTGTCTATACAACGGATGAGAAAGGTTAATTTAGCGCTGTTTCTAAGGAGAAATCTTGCGAAAATCGCGAAAAACAAGTATTATAGATAAGATGACAAAAAAAGGAGCGTATTAAATGAGCAAAGTAACGAATCAATATAATGATGATGCGATTCAGGTTTTAGAAGGCCTTGAAGCTGTTCGTAAACGTCCAGGGATGTATATTGGATCAACAGATCACCGCGGACTTCATCATTTAGCTTACGAGATTGTGGATAACGCAGTCGATGAAGCTTTATCAGGTTATGCAACAAAAATTGAAGTTACAATTCATAAGGACCAATCGCTTACTGTAAAAGATAATGGTCGTGGAATGCCTACTGGGAAACACGCTTCTGGAATTCCAACGATTCAAGTTATTTTTACGGTGTTGCATGCCGGTGGTAAATTCGGTCAAGGTGGATATAAGACATCAGGTGGTCTTCACGGGGTAGGAGCTTCTGTAGTAAACGCGTTATCCGATTGGTTAACAGTAGAAGTTTTACGAGACGGCACTTTATACAAACAATCGTTCAAAAACGGTGGTGAACCTGTAGGAACGGTTAAGAAAGAGAAAACAAGCCGACGCGGTTCTGGAACTTCAGTAACTTTCTTACCAAGTGATAAAACTTTTTCTACAACAAACTGGTCATATGAAACATTAGCAGAACGTTTAAGAGAATCTGCATTCTTATTAAAAGGTCTTACAATTGTATTGACTGATGAACGTACAGGTGAATCTGAAACTTTCCATTATGAAGAAGGAATTCGTGATTTCATCCAATATTTAAATGAAGAAAAAGATACATTATCTCCTGTAGTTGATTTTGATAGCACAGTGGATGGTGTTGAAACTGAATTCGCGTTCCAATATAACGATGGTTATTCTGAAACAATTTTATCTTTCGTTAACAATGTACGTACAAAAGACGGTGGTACTCATGAAGTGGGAATGAAGAGTGCCTTAACAAAAGCGTTTAACGAATACGCACGTAAAGTTGGTCTTTTAAAAGATAAAGATAAAAACTTAGAAGGTAGCGATGTCCGTGAAGGATTAACAGCGATTATTTCGCTTCGTATTCCTGAAGAAATCCTTCAATTTGAAGGACAAACAAAAGATAAGTTAGGAACACCTGCTGCGCGTGGGATTGTTGATAATACGATTTCTGAGCAACTAGGTTTCTTCTTAACAGAGAACGGGGAAATTGCGCAAGAATTAATCCGTAAAGCGATTAAGGCACGTGAAGCACGTGAGGCGAGTCGTAAGGCCCGTGAAGAGAGCCGTAATGGTAAGAAGGGCAAGAAGAAAGAAACTCTTCTTTCTGGTAAATTAACGCCTGCGCAAAGCAAGAACCCTAAGAAGAATGAACTATACTTAGTAGAGGGAGATTCTGCCGGTGGTTCTGCAAAACAAGGTCGTGACCGTAAATTCCAAGCGATTCTTCCATTACGTGGTAAAGTAATCAATACTGAAAAAGCATCGATTTCAGATATTCTGAAGAACGAAGAAATCAATACGATTATCTATACAATTGGTGCTGGTGTTGGTAGTGACTTCAAGATTGAAGATTGTAACTATGACAAGATTGTCATTATGACCGATGCGGATACGGATGGTGCCCACATTCAAGTGTTACTATTAACATTCTTCTACCGCTATATGAAACCATTGATTGAGGCTGGAAAAGTGTATCTTGCGTTACCACCTTTGTATAAGATTTCTAAAGGAACTGGTAAAAAGCAAGTTGTTGAATACGCGTGGACAGAAAAAGAACTTGAAGAAAAGACTAAATTAGTCGGAAAAGGCTATTTACTACAACGTTATAAAGGTCTTGGTGAAATGAATGCGGACCAACTATGGGATACCACAATGAACCCAGATACTAGAACGTTAATTCGTGTAGTGATTGACGATAAAGCACAAGCAGAACGTCGTGTAAGCACATTGATGGGGAATAAAGTAGAACCTCGTCGTAAATGGATTGAGCGCCATGTTGAGTTTGGTCTAGAAGAAGATAAGAGTATTTTAGAATCAGATGTAAACGCAATTAGCGCAACTGCAAGTCCAAAAAAAGAAGAGAAGAAACAACCTTCTGTAAAGAAAGAAGTTGCAATTGACCATGTGGAGCAATTATCGCTATTAGGAGAGGAGGAATAGTATGAGTCAAATTCAAGATATTCAAGAATTGAATCTGGAAGATGTAATGGGCGACCGATTTGGACGTTATTCAAAATACATTATCCAAGACCGTGCTCTTCCTGATATCCGTGATGGGTTAAAACCTGTACAACGTCGTATTTTATACGCGATGTCAATCGACGGAAACACTAGTGATAAACAATTCCGTAAATCTGCTAAAACAGTCGGAAATGTAATCGGTAATTTCCACCCTCACGGCGACTTTTCAGTATACGAAGCGATGGTTCGTATGAGTCAAGACTGGAAGCTGCGTGATGTGTTAATTGAAATGCACGGGAATAACGGTAGTATGGACGGAGACCCTGCTGCTGCGATGCGTTATACGGAAGCTCGTCTTTCTAAAATTTCAGAAGAATTATTACGTGATTTAGATAAGCAAACTGTTGAATTTGTCTTAAACTTCGACGATACAGAAGAAGAACCAACTGTCCTTCCTGCACGTTATCCAAACCTTCTTGTTAATGGAGCTACAGGGATTTCGGCTGGTTACGCTACAGAAATTCCAACTCATAACTTAGGAGAAGTGATTGATGCGACGATTCATGCTATTGATCATCCTAAGGCAACTGTGAAAGAGTTAATGCAATTTGTTAAAGGTCCTGATTTCCCGACAGGAGGAATTATCCAAGGGATTGAGGAATTGGAACAAGCATATGAAACCGGACGAGGTAAAGTGGTTATTCGTTCGAAAACGAAAATTGAGCCAATTAAAGGCGGTAAGACTCAAATCATCATCACAGAAATTCCTTATGAAGTAAATAAAGCTTTATTAGTGAAGAAGATTGATGAAATTCGCTTGAATAAGAAGATTGACGGTATTGCTGAAGTAAGGGACGAATCTGACCGTACTGGGCTTCAAATCGTTGTTGAATTGAAGAAAGAAGCCAATGCAGAAGGAATTCTAAACTACTTATTGAAGAATACAGACTTACAAGTCAACTATAACTTCAATATGGTCGCTATCGATGAGCGCCGTCCAGTACAAGTAGGATTAAAGACAATTCTAACGTCGTATATCAACTTTCAAAAAGAAGTGATTACGAAGCGTACACAATATGATTTGAAGAAAGCACAAGATCGTCTGCATATCGTTGATGGTTTGATGAAAGCTTTATCGATTCTTGATGAAGTGATCGCATTAATTCGTAACAGTAAAGATAAGAAACATGCTAAAGAACGTTTAGTGGAGACGTATGACTTCACAATGATTCAAGCAGAAGCGATTGTAAGTTTACAATTATATCGTTTAACGAATACGGATATTACCATTCTTCAAAACGAAAAGCTTGATTTAAATGAGCAAATCGCAACTTTCTTAAGCATCTTGAAATCTGAAAAGACACTTCTTCAAGTAATGAAGAGTGAACTTCGTGATTTAAAGAAGAAATACGCAACTCCTCGTTTAACGCAAATTCAAGCGGAAATCGAAGAGATTAAGATTGAAACAGAAGTATTAGTCACTGAAGAAGAAGTCTATGTTGTTGCTACAAAACAAGGGTACTACAAACGTGTTAGTCCACGTTCATTCGCTTCAAGCGCTCCAGAAGAAAATGGAATGCGTGAAGGCGATGAAGTAATTCTTTGTCAAAAAGCTTCTACATTAGACAACTTAATTCTATTTACTTCAAAAGGAAATTACTTACACTTACCAGTGCATGAAATTCCAGAAGCGAAATGGAAAGATGTTGGGAACCACTTAAGTCAGTCTATTTCTTTAGGAACTAATGAATTAATTCTTTCTGGTTTTATTAAAGCAAAAGACAGTGATGATTCGTATAAAGATTGGACTGTTGTATTCTTTACAAAAGAAGGCTTAGTGAAACAAACATTATTCAACGAGTTTACTACTTACCGTGGATACAAGACTCGTACAAGTAACGCGATGAAACTCAAGACAACAACTGATGAAGTTGTTAAAGTAGTCGTAACGAATCCAGAAGGGCTAGAAGTATTTATCGTAACGCACTGCGGATTTGGCTTACGCTATGAATTAAGCGAAATTCCAGTCGTTGGTACAGTAGCCAGCGGTGTAAAAGCAATCAATCTTCGTAAAGAAGATTTTGTTGCTGGAGCGATGGTTTACTCATTAGAACATAAAGTTGTTTCTGCATTCCTTACAACTCAACGTGGTGCTGTGAAACGATTCAATGTATTAGAAATCTCAATGCTCACACGTGCAAAACGTGGACTCATGGTTTTACGTGAATTGAAAACAAAACCACATCGTGTCGTTTTCTTAGATGGAGAAATCACTTCAACTAGCGAATACACGATTGTTGCTGGAAATGGCGAAACTAAAGTTGTTAGACCAATGGATTTAACACTTGTGGATCGTACAAGTAATGGTTCAGCTCTCCTAGGAGACAATGATCAAGAAGTAAAAGCGGTTTTAACAAACTTTGACTACAGTTCATTATCTTAACAATAAAATAGACATAGAAAAAGGACTTCCAAATTCATTTGGAAGTCCTTTTTGATTAGAATTTAATTTCAGTTGAATATTGAGAAGCTGCATTCCAGAGGAGATACTCTGTTACGCCCGCTTCTTTTAAGGCTTGAATTTCTTCGCTAATTACATCAGCAGTATAGAGCTGATAGTTTCCTTCGCCTAAGAAGTCGGCAGTGAAGGCTTGAATCCAAGGTCTTGAGATTGGAGAAGGGTTGATTGTTTTTACATAACCTTTTTCAATCACCATATAACGTTTCACGATTTCGTAAGGATCTTTATCAGGATCTTTTACATCAAGCGCATAATTAACCCAGTGACTTGGGAATATCATCGGGGAGATTACATCTACTTTATCCGCGATATTAACAAATTTTTGTCCAATACCACCGATTTTTGATTCAGTAATCGCATGCGCTAAAATATCCGCTGAAAGATGAACACCATATGGTTGTAATTTTTCACGAATGAAAGCTACAAAGTCAGTGATAGCAGCGATACGAGCTTCATCATCGTTTTTAATATGAGCGTAGTCACCTTTATCAAATACTAAGTCGTCAGATACTGTCTCGAATCCAAGAGGGAAACGAACGTAGTCTAACTGGATATCTTTAAATCCGGCTTTAGCAGCACCGATTGCGATTTCAGCAATATATTCCCAATTTTCTTTAAGGAATGGATTTAAGAATGTTTCACCGTCATCCGTATACCACAGTTGGCCTAATGCATTTCTGAATGAACGCTCAGGGTTTTCTTTTGGTACAAATCGGTCTCCAAAACAAACAATACGAGCAATTGGATAAATTTGTTCTTGCTCTAGTCGTTTTAACAGAGCAGTCGTATCCGTTACTTCGTTGACAGTATGTTTCTTCACTAGTGGATTATCAGTATCTAGTGGCATGGTAATTTGTCCATAACCATCACGTACATCGATAACTAGTGAGTTAATTGGAGTAGACTTCACGAATTGAATCATATTCTCTAAGTCTTGTCCTTTAGCACGAAATGCTTGTAAATACACGCCTTTAACACCGTCTTCAGGGTATGAAATAGAAATACCTGAATCATAAATATGTTCTTGCGGAATATTTGCAGGCATTCTAAGCAAACTATTTGTTCTTAAATTCAATTTACTATCAGCTGCATCTTGTGCGTTTGCAATCGGATAGAAAGCGAGTAGAGAACTAACGGAAGCCACAGCGAGAACACTAGTTAATATAGTCTTTTTCTTCATAATGGTTACTCACCCTTTCCGTTATTCGCCAAACGAGCTTTTAGAATTCGAATTGGACGATCTAACTCACTAATAGGAGAATTAATCTCTTCGATAATTTGTTGACGCTCATTAGCAGAGTTATTCACTTCAATAATTAGCGCTCTTAATTCATCGGTTGTTTGTTTGCCTCCAGAAATGCTGACGAAGAACTCAGCTTCCTTTTCTAATTGCTTTTGAGACATTTCAGAGTAGTTTTTTAACTTAGAAACAATAGATTGAAGATTAGAAACTACAATTTGAATCTCGGCAGAAGGGAGGTTTTTATCCTTCAAGTTACTTAGTCTAGTCGCATCATCTGCTAATACTTTGAGCGATTTTTGCATAGACTTCAACAATTGCTGACGTTCTTGAATATTGGTGAATACTTTACCCGTTTTCTTAGCGTAGTTAGCCATCGTGTAATCTTCATGGATATCCGCTTCCCAATCAGATTGTAACGAATTTTCTAACGCTTGAATGTCATTTAATTGTTGAACGACAACAGGTAAGGTATCTTGTACTTCTTGAACAGTAGATTCGGCACTTTTCTTTGTATTACCGCAAGCTCCTAAAAATAAGAAACCAGCGCTAATCAAGAATACCTTGGCTGCGATTTTTTTCATATTACACTCCTTTAACAGTAATGCGTTTTCTTGTTGATATTATACGTGTATTTTAATGATTTTTCAATCTTTTGGTTGATTTTTAGGACTTTCTCCCCATTTTCAGTTAAATTTCACCCATTTTTACCCCTTGAGTGGAAAAAAGCGTTTCATTTTAACGTCATTTTCAGTTCGTTGACTAACCATTGACTTCTTTGTACAATACTATTATTGAAAAGAAATGGAGAGTCGATATGTTTTTATATTTAATTTTAAGTGCTGTACTAATTATTGCAGATCAATTAGTGAAATTATGGATTGTAAATAACTTTAGCTTACATGATGGAATGCAGTTTATTAATGGAATTGTGAGCCTTTTATACGTTCGAAATACCGGGGCAGCCTGGGGAATGTTCGAAGGGAAGATGTTTTTTTTCTACGCAATTACTGCAATAGCTGTTGGAACGCTTTTATACTTAATGTTTAAGGAAAAAGGAAAATCAAAATTATTATTGACAGCATATGCTTTTATTTTAGCTGGAGCAGTTGGAAACTTTATCGACCGTATTCGTTTAGGTTATGTAGTTGATATGTTTAAATTTGAATTTATTGATTTTCCAATTTTTAATGTAGCTGATATTTGTTTAACTTTTGGGGTAATCTTCTTATTCTATTATGTTATTTTTAAAGAACAATCAAAATAGGAGAACGTTATGACATCAGTATTTAAGGAATTTACACTTGATTTAGAAAAGACAGAACGATTAGATAAAGTCTTAACGGCTAAATTAGGATTAAGCAGAAGTACGATTCAAAGTTGGCTAAAATCAGATCTTGTTTTAGTAAACGGAGGAGTCGTTAAATCAAACTACAAGGCACAAAATGGGGACGAAGTAACGATTCTTCAAAAAGAGGAAGAAGCCATTACCATACAGCCTGAAAATATTTCATTAGATATTATATTTGAAGACGATTCATTAATGGTTGTGAATAAACCAAGCGGAATGGTTGTCCATCCGTCTAAAGGGCACTATAGTGGAACTCTCGTAAATGCACTTCTTTACCATTCAAATAGTTTATCTGATAGTACGAGCGAAGAGATTTATCGTCCTGGATTAGTTCACCGTATCGATAAAGATACTAGTGGATTACTCGTGATTGCTAAAAATA
>CALALK010000328.1 GCA_937923125.1 uncultured Carnobacterium sp. | reverse complement strand
TAAATGTATTTCTACTATACCACAAAGCGAGTGAAGCAGTATCCAACGAGCACTCCTTATATAAATAATGTCATATTCAGGTCATATAAGACGCGTATACTGGAAAGTACCATTTGAAAAAGGAGCAAAAAGATGAAAATTGCATGGAATGAAATTAAATACCAACCTAAAAAATTTATATTAATTGAGGTTCTTATCGTGATTATGATGTTCATGGTCATTTTCCTATCAGGCCTAACAAACGGATTAGGGCGCATTATTATGGCGCAAATTGATACATTTGGGGACGTTCATTATATTCTTTCGAAGGATTCAGAAGGAGTGATTCCTTACTCAACGCTTACAAGCGAAGAATTAACGGAGATTGAAGATCTTCATTTAAAAAATGAAACAGGACTCGTGATTCAACGTTCGACGTTTATGAAAGAGGACGAGGAAGGTTCGCAAGATGTGACGTTCTTTGCGATGGATACTTACAAACATTTAACGATTAAGACAGAAGAGGGTTATGTTGCTGCGGATTTAGCCGAAAACGAAGTGATTTTAGATGAATCTTATAAGGCAAAAGGCATCCACGTTGGCGACACGATTAAAGACAAGTCTTCGGAAGTAATGCTTAAAGTAGTGGCCTTTGCCAAAGACGCAAAATACGGACATAGCTCAGTGGCTTTCATCAGCTCGAAAACACTGGAAGAAATGCGTCAAAAGAAAAATCCAAACTACACTTGGCAACCACAAGCCATCATCACAAGCCAAGCGGTAACAGCAGATGATTTATCCGAACAGTTGATGGTCTCAAATAAACAACAAATCATTAATAAAATCCCAGGATACACTGCGACGAATATGATTTTACAAACAATGACTTGGGTATTACTAATCGCCTCAGCCGCAATTCTAGGAGTATTCTTCTACATCCTAGCCTTGCAAAAACTAAAACAATTCGGAGTGTTAAAAGCCATCGGAATGTCTATGGGACAAATTACAAGAATTCAATTATCGCAAGTTGGAATTCTTTCCGTTATCGGAATTGGTGTCGGACTAGGGCTTGCCTTAGCATTGACGCCATTCTTACCGGTAAGCATGCCGTTTTATATGCGAGCAGAAGATAATGTGGTGATTTCTGCAAGCTTTATCGTCTTCTCGATTATTTGTGGCGCGTTATCTCTATTAAAAATTAAGAAAGTGGATCCAATCGAAGTGATTGGTGGAAATGGTGAATAAGATGTCAGTGATTGAATTACAACATATACAAAAATCATACGCAGACGGCAATCAAATGCACGATGTGATTAAAGACTTAAGTTTAACCGTTGAACCACAAGAATTTGTGGCTATTTTAGGCCCATCAGGCTCAGGAAAATCAACGCTTCTTTCTTTCGCAGGGTTACTCTTATCAGCAGATAGCGGTGAGATTATTATCGGCGGACAAAACTTAACGAATGTAAAACAAAGTGAATGGACGAAGAAAAGATTGGAGTTACTTGGGTTTATTTTCCAAGACCATCAATTACTTCCATACATGAAAATCGGGGACCAATTAGAAGTGGTCGCTAAACTAAAAGGGGAAAAAGACGCTGCGAAACGCAAAGCAGACGTCAAAGGCTTATTAGCAGAACTCGGTATTGAAGACTGCTACGGACAATATCCAAATCAAATGTCAGGTGGACAAAAACAACGTGCTGCGATTGCGCGTGCGTTTATTGGAAATCCACAACTCATTTTAGCGGATGAGCCGACTGCCAGCCTGGACCCCGAACGTGGTCAAGAGATTTCGCAATTGATTCAACGAGAAGTGAAATCGAAACATAAGAGTGCCATTATGGTGACGCATGACCGTTCTGTTCTTGAATATGTAGATACAGTTTATGAGATGAAGAAAGGCAAGTTAGTTCGTCTGTAGGTATCTGTGCTATAATGTTCCAGAAAGAAGGTGGAGCTATGTTTAGAATATTAGTTGCTGAAGACGATCATGCGATTCGCACCTTAATTACAACCAAGTTAAAACAAGAAAATTATACAATTTATACAGCCGAAAATGGGAAAGAAGCACTGTTGCTCATGGAGAAACATCAAGTAGATTTATTAATTTCCGATATTATGATGCCGGTGATGGACGGGTATTCTCTTGTAAAAATACTTCGAGAAACGAAACATACCTTGCCGATATTAATGATTACGGCAAAGTCTCAACTAGAGTCTCTAGAAGAAGCTTTTGTACTCGGGGTCGATGATTATATGGTGAAACCGATTCGCTTAGAAGAATTGGATTTACGTGTTCGAGCACTGCTGAGAAGAGCGCAGTTGGAAACGGAGAAAGTATTGCGTTTCCCGCATACAAAACTCGACTACAATGCGTTAACATTAACGGATTTAGAGACGGATACAGTTTATCAAATTCCAAAAAAAGAGTTTTATGTGCTCTATAAATTGCTCAGCAATCCAGAAAAGATTTTTACACGTCTGGACTTGCTGGATGATATTTGGGGGATGGAAGAAGACCTCGATGAAAGATTGGTGGATGCATGCATTAAAAGGGTTCGCCAAAAATTTAAAGACAATCCGGACTTTGATATTGTGACGATTAGAGGATTAGGGTATAAGGGGACGGTTAAAAATGGATAAACAAAAAGAATTACAGTTCCCACTAAGAAACTACTTTGTCTATATGTTTTGTAGTGTATTAGTCACAACCAGTATCATTGCACTCATGACCGTATTCGTGTTGAAAAATTGGCTTCATGTGGAAGTGAGTATTCAATCATGGTTACTGATTTTTAGCTTTGTCATTATCGTCGTAGGGAGCCTTGCGATGTGGTACGGTTCGGTACATTTAACACGGCCAATCTCAGAGCTAAATGAATCGGTAAAGGCGATTTCTAGAGGTGATTTCAACCGAAAGATTCCGCGCAAACCTTATCCGAAAGATACCGCAAAATATCATAACGAGTTGGACCAGCTTTCTCAGCATGTAAATCAGATGGCGGAAGATTTAAAGAAAAGTGATGAACATCGCTCGGCCTTTATTGCCAATCTGTCGCATGAATTGAAGACGCCGATTGCTTCCCTTGTTGGGGTGAGTGATTTGTTGGCTGATGAGAAATTAGATGAGGCGACTCGCAAAGAATTGACAACGATCTTACAGTCGGAGAGTTTGCGATTAAGTCGTTTGTGCGATGGGATTGTGACACTCACGAAGATGGAGCGCGATTTTGAACCAAAGAAAAAATTGGTTCACTTAGACGAACAAATTCGACATGCCGTGATTTTGATTACGGAGAAGTGGAAGCAAAAAGAAATCGACTTGACGTTTACGAGTCAGCCCATTCATTGTGTGACGGATCCGGATTTAAGCATGCAAGTGTGGACAAATCTGCTTGATAATGCGGTGAAGTATTCTGGAGATAGCGTGCAGTTGACGGTTGAACTTCAAGAGGAAAATGATGCAGTTAGAGTCACGATTGCCGATAATGGAATCGGAATGAGCGAGGAAGACCAACGACATATTTTTGAGCAATTTTACCAAGTGGAACATTCTCATGTGCAAGAGGGAAATGGCTTAGGCCTTGCGATTGTTAAAACGATTGTAGAACGCCTCGGCGGAACCATCACAGTAGAGAGCGAACTCGGAAAAGGTAGTGTGTTCCAAGTGGTGCTACCAAAGTAAAGAATGAAAATTCGTAAGGGCAACTCTATAAGAGCTGCCTTTTTTGATTGCTTTAACTTAACAAATGTTACTTTTTGATTTAAAAGCAGTTTTTTCGATATTTGTCAGTAATCGTCGTATACTATGGATAGTAATATTAAGGAGGATTTGCAAATGGAATTTATTCATGAAGGAAAAGCGTTTAGACATTATAATGCAGCTGGAGAAATGGATGCGGAAATCACATACGCTTCTAAAGGAGAAGGAGTGATTGAAGCGAATCATACATTTGTAGATTCAAGCTTACGCGGACAAGGAGTAGCGCGCCAATTAGTGGATCAGTTAGCGGACTTCGCAAGAAAAGAAAACTTGAAAATTTATCCAACGTGTCCGTATGTCGTTGCTTTATTCGAAAAAAGTACTGAATACGACGATTTAAAAATATAAAAAAAGTACTAATTCATATAAATAAATATTTAAATTCACAGCTTTTTCATAAATGAGCTCTATAATTTAACTATACCCAATAAAACACCTAAGGTTTACTTCTCCCAAGTAAAAAAATGAACTCCCAACATTTTTTTATTAGTAAACCCTCCTAACCTTTTCCCGCTGTTCCCAAACAGCGGGTTTTTTTGTTTTGGAAAAAGGGGTATTTATGATAGTATGGACAAAGACCAATATAAAGGAGACGCTCATGAATCAAAATCACTATTATACAAATCAACCGAATAGTAAGAGCCAAGAAAAACATTTTAGTTATGTTTTAAAGGGATTCACATTCCAATTTGCTAGTGATAATGGAGTGTTCTCGAAAAACACGATTGACTTTGGAAGCCAATTGCTGATTGAATCGTATGAGGTGCCAACTCATCTTGCAAAAGGGAAACTCCTAGATGTCGGATGCGGTTATGGCCCAATGGGATTGTCCTATGCAAAGGCAAATCCTGAGATGTCTGTGGAGATGGTCGATGTCAATGAACGTGCCATGGATTTAGCAAAACGGAATGCCGAAGCGAATGGAATTCAGAATGTGACGATTTACGAAAGCAATACGTATGACAATGTCCACGCGAAGGATTATTCAGTGATTATTAGTAATCCACCGATTCGTGCCGGAAAAGACGTCGTGCATCGCATTTTAGCCGAGGCTTATGACCATCTAGTAGAAGAAGGGCAACTCGTCATCGTGATTCAGAAAAAACAAGGGGCTCCGAGTGCGCAAAAGAAAATGCAAGAGGTTTTTGGGAATGTCGAACGCATTGCACTCGATAAAGGGTATTGGATCCTTGTGAGTACAAAAGAAAAAGGGGAATAGAAAATGGAAAAGATTGAAGAAAGAAGAAATCAAAAAACACCAAAGAAGCCAAAAAAGAAATTTAATTGGCGTATCTTCCTAGCAACGATTTTATTTATTGTTGCTGGGGTCTTATTTGCAGCAGGTCCGATTCGTACGTTCTTGCTTTCTCGCTTGCAAAGTCAACAAATTGAAGCTGCTTCAAACATTACTTTAGCTGAAGTAAAAGCCAACGAGGCAGAGGAAGCAGAGTTTGATTTTTCGAAGGTTGAAGCGATTGATTTAGATAAAGTGTTAAAAGCGAATTTCGACAAAGGAAAATTCTTAACGCTTGGACAAATCGCAATCCCAAGTGTGAAGTTAAACTTGCCAATCTATAAAGGATTGGCCAACGAAGTGTTATTATCAGGTGCTGGAACGATGAAACCTACTCAAAAGATGGGTGAAGGAAACTACGCTCTTGCCAGCCATAATTACTTTGGCGACATGACACTGTTATTCTCACCACTTGTAAACCTTAAAGTTGGAGAGAAGATTTATACGACTGATTTAGAGTATGTTTATGAGTATGAAACTACTTCTGTCGAATTGATTGAACCTACTCGAGTAGAAGTCATTAACGACCAACCAGGTGTGACAGAGATTACGTTAATTACTTGTGATGACTATAATGCATCAAACCGTTATTGCATCAAAGGAAAATTTGTATCGAAGACCCCAGTTGGAGAAGTCAGTGATAGTGTGAAGCAAGCCTTCAACTTAAACTTTAATACGATTAAATAATAGAAAATCCCAATCACTACAAACAGTGATTGGGATTTTTAGTTAGAATTGATAAGGTTCTACGTGGATATCGATAAAGGAAATAGCAAACTCATCATAGAGTTCTTTTTCTATAAATTCAGTAATTTGGTGACTCTTATAAACTGATAGGTCTTTATCCATACAAACGGTTAAGTCGATATACACATTTGATCCGTAACGACGCGCTTTAATTTCACGAATATCTTTCACTTCAGGATGTCGTAAGATAACAGGGATATAATTATCCAATTCGGTCTGGTCGAATCCATCTGTCAGTTGAAACGCACTTTCGATAAACACTTCAACGGCTGTGCGAACAATTAGAAGGCCGACGACGAAGGCCATGATATTATCGAGCCAATGTAACCCGAGGGAAGCGAATAATACCGCTAAGGCCGTCAAGAAACTGGTCATCGCATCGCTTAAGTTGTCTTTGGCGGTTGCTTTAAGTCCAAGAGACTGAATACGTGCTGCTAAGTTCTTATTGTAGAAGTACACACCAATCATAATTACCCCTGAGAAAAATCCAACGATGGAAGAAATGAGTGATGGAGCTTCTGTTACTGGATTGAGGAATTCTTGAAATGCATTGCGAACGACTTCAATCCCGATAAAGAACATAATAAATGAAGTGGCAAGGCTGGCGATCGTTTCGAATTTCCAGTGTCCGTAAGGGTGGTTTTCATCGCTTGGTTTTTGCGATAAGCGTAATCCCATGAATACTAGGATGGATGAAATTACGTCTGTAAAGTTATTCCAACCATCGGCAAAGAGTGCTTCCGAATTAAAGGTCTTTCCAACAATGAGTTTTGTAGTAGATAAAAAGATGTAGGTGCCGATACTTAAGATAGCGCCGCGTTCGGCTTGTTTAAGGCGCTCCGTTGCAGATAATGGCAAAGGTGTCATCTCCTAAAAATTAATTCGTTTATTATAGTAAAACTTTTGAAAAGGGGGTGCAATTGATAAAGTATGCCTAAAAAACTCGGTGAATAACATAAATAAATCAATTCTTTAGGATCCTTACGGATCATTTTTATCATTACCATAATAGGATACCGATTCGAGTCTTCGTCTCTCATCTTCCAATCTTCAAAGTAGGAGTAATGAGCAAGCTCAAACTCCTACTAATTCATCTTGAATATTATTCCCTATTATGGTGATGATAAAATCCGTAAGGCCCAAGAATTGATTTACTACGTATTCACCTTCGTGAAATGGACCGGTGCAAGGAGTTAGTGTATCCTTCCCATATTTAACAAAGAATTATTTTAGGAGTGCTTGAATAGGAGGATTCCTGTAGGATTTTAGTCAGAAAGAATAGACGAGGGGTAGTGGATTTGTTATAATCTTCTTATTGAATGAGAAAGAGAGTGGTATTATGGCAACAGCATTGATCGTATATGCAAGTTTAACAGGTAATACAGAAGAGATTGCAGATATTTTAGCAGAAGCATTAGAAGAACGTGGAGTAGAAGTGGACATGAAAGAATGTACTTCAGCGCAAGCAAGCGAATTCCATAATTATGATATTAATGTTGTCGCAACTTATACTTACGGAACAGATGGCGACTTACCTGATGAAATCGTTGACTTCTATGAAGAGTTAGAGGAAGAAGATTTAACAGGAAAAGTATACGGAGCGCTTGGCTCAGGGGATACTTTCTACGATAAGTTCTGCCAATCAGTATTAGATTTTGATGCGCAATTTGCAAAAACAGGTGCCAAAAAAGGTGCTGAAAATGTCTTAGTAGACTTAAACGCTGAAGCAGATGATATCGTCAATATTCAAGCTTTCGCGCAAAGCCTCGTTGAAGCTTTAGCATAATTGAAAACATTGGCTACCTTATACATTTCGTTTAGGGTAGCTTTTTTATTGGAGGGAAAGGATGTATTATACCGTACAACAAACTGCAGAGAATCTAGAAATTGACTTAGGATATCTGATGCATTTAATCCAAACAAAACAAGTGAAGACTGTGGAAGTAGACGGAGAATTACTGTTAAATAGTGCGCAGTTCGATTTCTTCTTGAAACAAAGGGAACGTCTCTTAGAAGAATATCAGAAGTACTTGGATGAACCAATCCCAGAAGATATCGATATTAAGGATGAGGACTAAGGGAGGAATAGCATGAAAGTAAAGAAAGTTTCAAACTATGAGTTGTTTTTTGATTTAGTATTCGTGCTTGCGACAAGTCAATTAGTAGGTATTCTCCATTCCACTCCAGAACACATTGTTAACTTGCAGGGGATTTTAGCGTTTTTTGTTGCAACTATTTCGGTTTGGAGTGTGTGGTTAATGGAGAACTCATACTTAAATCGTTACAGTAGAAGAGATACGAATGATATTTATACTATTATCGCAGCGGCGCTTGTCATCGGAAATATGGTGACTTTATTTACAGCGAATTGGAGATTGGGAATTGTTAATTTTAATGGAATTGCTATCCCAGTATATATTTATTACAATCTACTGATGATTGTCGTTTTGGGAATTATTATTTTGCAGTATTTATTGCATATTCGTAAGTACCAACAGTGTACGAATGATATGGTGATTCAAATTAAAGGAATATTCATCGCCATTTTGATTGTCATTGTTTCGATGGTGATTATTTCATTTACTCCAGTTGAGTATATCAACTATATTTATTTGTTCTCTTATTTAGCGCTTTTAATCTATCCAACTTTTATGACAAAGAAGATGAAATACAGCTATATGAACTTTCCGCATTTAGTGGAACGAATGCAACTGATTACGATTTTAACAGTAGGTGAATTGGTCATCGCGGTCATCAAAACGTATCCACTAGCTGAACATTTTCTTTTATCTGTATCCACATTTGTGATGGTTGGATTCCTATTTGTTTCTTATATTTCTCAAACTGTTATCGGAATTGAACACCATCAAGAAAGAGCAGGTGGGCCCTTGGCGTATTTACATATTGGAATTTTAATTGCGATAAATATTATGACCGCTGGAGTAGAGATGTATTATGATGGTCAATTGTTAGACATGGGTAGTTCAATGGTTCTTGTGGGTATCACACTGTTTTATGTGTGCCTTTTTGGAACTTCACGATACAACAAAGAAGGCCTACAGATGACGAAACAAGTTGCAATGAGTTACTTTGTAGTCTACCTAATAGGAGCTATCCTAGCAGTTCTATTTAAGAATAATACACTTCTTTTCTTCGGAATCCTTGCGATTCAATCTGTATCGATGACACAAGTGGCTATTCATTTTAGAAAAGAATGGATACAAGAAAATATTCAATTTTAACCAAAAAAACTCTGAAGCTATTGCTTCAGAGTTTATTTTTTTGGTCAATTGGAAATTAATTAGTTTTCTTTTACGTAAGCGGCAGATTGCGCACCTGCTTGACGTCCGAAGATGATGATGTCAGCAACGGCGTTACCACCGATACGGTTTGCACCGTGAATTCCACCTGTAACTTCACCGGCTGCGTATAAGCCTTTGATTACAGAACCATCTTCTTTAAGAACTTCTGTTTTCGTGTTGATCTTCAATCCACCCATTGTATGGTGAATACCAGGTGCGATTTGGATTGCGTAGTATGGTCCTTTTGATAAATCATGGTCCATAGCTGTTTTACGTCCAAATTCAGCATCGTTCTTATCAGCAACAGCCTTGTTCCAAGTTTCTAATGTTGCTTTTAATGTTTCAGCAGGAACATTAATTTCTTTAGCTAGAGCTTCGATTGTGTCAGCTTTCTTCACTAATCCACGTTTTTCGTAGAATTTAACAGCTTTTGCACGTTCAGTTAAAGCTGAGTCGAAGATTAAGTAAGCATATTTTTCTTTTAATCCAATGATTTGTTGTGATACTTTATCACGAGTTTCCATTTCGTTGTAGAAACGTTTACCTTCTTGGTTCACAAGAATAGCACCTTCACCACGAACTGATTCAGAAATCAATGTTGAAGTTGATTGTTCTACAGTTGGGTGGATTTGGATTTCTTTCATGTCAACAGTTGCAGCGCCTAATTCTTTTGCTAATTGAACACCGTCACCAGTTGAACCTTTTTGGTTTGTTGTAACGAATCCGTTTAAAGCAGGGTTGTATTCAGTGACCATTTGCATGTTCGCACCGAAACCACCAGTTGTTAATACAACTGCTTTAGCAGAGATTGTTTTTTCTTTGCCATCGATTGTAACGTTCACACCAGTTACTTTACCGTCTTTTTCATTTACTTTAGTAACATCCGCATTGACGAATAAAGGAATTTCACGTTCAGATACATTACGTAATAATCCGTTCACTAAGTATTCCCCTACAGCTGAACCATCTGCTGGACGGTGAGTACGTTTTTCGCTCATACCACCAGTAGTTGTTAAGTTGCTAAGTGTGATTCCCATTGAATCTAACCAGTCAATCGCACTTGCTGAGTTATCTACTAAGTAACGTAATAATTCAGGATTATTTGTTCCTTTACCACCTTTCAGTGATTCTTCGTAGAATTTATCGTTAGAATCTTTAATTCCTTCTTTTTCTTGGAATTTAGTTTGAGATGCGTTCATACCAGCAGAAGATTTAGTTGTGTTTCCTCCGGCAGTTGGCATTTTTTCTAAGATAACTGGATTTAAACCAGCTTCTTTCGCTTGGATGGCAGCTGATAAACCAGCACCACCAGAACCTACGATGATAACATCATAGCTATCTTTTAATGTTGAAGGATCTGCATATTTTTGAGCAGATGCACTTGCTACAGCTTCAGCAGTTGTTGTTTCTTGAGCTGCAGTTGAAGTTTTAGAACTATTATTTCCGCAAGCTGCTAATAATAGAACTGATGAAATAGCTAAACTAGCTAAAAGACCTTTTTTCATTTCTGTTCTCCTTTGTGAAAAAATGTTTTATTAATTTACATTGATATCATAGCATAGTTTCATATTAAGCACAATTAATATCAGGAGATTGTTCGCGAAAACACAGCATTTTTATGAAAATGAAAATACACACTGAAAAAACAATTTTTTTTTGAAAAAAGTAGTTGACATTGAAGACAAATGAGTTCATAATGAACACATCACTAGAAAAGGAGTTAAGAACATGGCACACTTATGTATCGTATTAGAATTGAATACGCGTTGGCAAAGCCACTAGATACAGGTTGTTCTTAACGTACTTTTGTACATATAGATACAACCTTCATTGACGTGAACTTGTATCTATGTGGATTTCAACTATAAAGCAAACTCGACCACGTAGATCTATAGACTAGAGCTAACGTGGTCTTTCTATTTGTATGAGAGACTCGTAGTAACATACGTAGTCTCTTTTTTAATAGAGTTTGCAAACATCTATTTAATTTTTGGAGGAATTCATCATGAAAAAGAACAAAAGCATTTATTTATTCGGAGCATTATTAGTATTAGTAGTGATTGGAGCATTATTCTTCAATCAATCAGGAGATAAAAATAAAGAAACAAATTCAGCTAACACAGCATCAACACAAACCGAAACCGTTAAAGTTGGGGTATTACAATTACTGAGCCACCCAGCCTTAGATGCCATTTATAAAGGATTACAAGACGAATTGAAGAACGAAGGATATGAAGTTGGTAAGAACCTAGAAATCGACCTTCAAAACGCGCAAGGCGACCAAAGTAACTTAGCAAGCATGTCTGAAAAATTAGTTTCAGGTGGAAACAACATTTTAGTAGGGATTACAACTCCTGCGGCATTAGCGTTAGCGAACAATACAAAAGAAACACCAATTATCATGGGTGGGATTACTTATCCAGTAGAAGCTGGTTTAATCGCAAGTGAATCAAAACCAGGAAACAACATTACAGGGGTTAGTGACCGTACACCAATCAAACAACAATTAGAAATCATGAAACAAGTTCTTCCGAACATGAAGAAAGTCGGCATCCTTTACACTTCAAGCGAAGATAACTCCGTAAAACAAGCCGAAGAAGCTGAAAAATACGCGAAAGAATTAGGTTTAGAAGTAAAAGTATCAACAATCGCAAACACAAACGATATTCAACAAGTAACTGAAAGTTTAGCAAGCCAAGTAGATGCGATCTTCGTTCCAATCGATAACACAATCGCAAGTGCAATGGCTACAGTGGTTCAAGTAACAGATGCGGTTAAAATTCCAGTATTCCCATCAGCAGATACAATGGTTGCTGACGGAGGATTATTAGGTGTAGGGGTTGACCAATACCAAATCGGTGTAGAAACAGCTAAAGTAGTTGTAAAAGTCTTAAAAGGTGCAAACCCAGCCGATACACCAATCACATTAGCAAACAAAGGTGTTGTGTATGTCAACGAAGAAAAAGCGAAAAAATTAGGCATTACAATTCCAGAAAGTATCTTAAAAGATGCACAAAAAGTTACACCAACAAATAAATAAGATAGTTTAGAAACGTTGATATGATAACGACTATATGAGGTGGTGATTCATACACAATATGACTTAAACGTCATATTGATCGTTTCAGAGGAGGATTTTTTTCGAAATGGATTTAGTAATTTCTTCGATTTCTCAAGGGATATTATGGGGCGTATTATCTCTAGGATTATTCATTAGTTTTCGAATTTTAAATATTGCAGATATGACGACTGAGGGGAGCTTTCCTCTTGGTGCTGCCACTTGTGTGATTTTGATTCAACAAGGGGTGAACCCATTCTTAGCAACGCTAGCATCTATGGTTGCTGGAGCATTAGCTGGGGGAGTCACAGCATTCTTGATGACGGTGTGTAAAATCCCAAGTTTATTAGCAGGGATTTTAACGATGACGTCTCTCTTATCGATTAACTTACGAGTGATGGGAAAAGCGAATATCACACTTCTTGGACAAGATACGATTTTTAGTGTTCTTTCAAAATTGGGCTTACCAAAGTACTTTGACATCATTATCATGGGACTTGTCGTGATTGGAATTTTAATCTTCTTGATGTATTGCTTCTTCAAAACAGAATTTGGGCAAGCACTTATTGCAACAGGGGACAATGAGAAGATGGCACGAGCACTCGGCATTAACACACGTAAGATGACGGTATTTGGATTAATGCTATCCAATGCACTCATTGCCTTAGCGGGTGCGATTTTAGCACAAAATAATGGATATGCAGACGTAAACTCAGGTCTTGGAACGATTGTTATTGCGCTTGCTGCGATTATCATCGGTGAAGTGATTTTCGCCGACGAATCATTCGTTGGACGTCTTGTCTGCATCCTTTACGGATCAATCATTTACCGTTTACTATTAATGCTTGTGTTGTTACTCAATGTCTTCCAAGCAAATGACTTCAAACTCATCTCAGCAGCATTGATTGCATTCTGTTTAACAGTGCCACAAATGAAGAGCTGGATTCAACAAAAGAGCACACGTCATAGAAAGGGGGAAAACTAAATGAGTATTGAGATTCAACACTTATCGAAAACATTTTTCCCTGGAACCTCTCGTGAGCATA
>CALALK010000327.1 GCA_937923125.1 uncultured Carnobacterium sp. | reverse complement strand
AAACTGGTTTTCTTTATCTAGATACAGGTGCGATGTATCGTGCAACAACATTAGCATTTTTAAGAAATAATATTTCAGTTGATGATGCGTCAACAATTGATGAATTGCTAGATAACTTAGTTATCAGTTTTAAAAATACTGAAGATGGCCAACTCGTCTTCTTAAATGGAGAAGATGTGACGCGTGAAATTCGTGATCTTGAAGTGACAAGAAATGTGTCTGAAGTTTCAGCAATTAAAGCAGTTCGAGTGAAGCTTGTTCAAATGCAAAGAGAGATTGCTGAAAATCATTCGATTATTATGGATGGTCGAGATATCGGGACAGTGGTACTTCCTAATGCTGAATTAAAGATTTTCTTAGTGGCTTCTGTTAAAGAACGCGCGCTTCGTCGTTATAGAGAAAACCAAGAGAAGGGAATCGAGTTATCCCTTGAAAAATTAGAAGAAGAGATTGCTCACCGTGACTTCTTAGATAGTACTCGTAAAGAGTCACCATTGAAAAAAGCGGATGATGCAATTGAAATCGATACAACAAGCCTATCAATTCAAGAAGTTGTTTCTAAAATTACGAATCTTATCCAAGAAAAGTTAACGAATTAACCAGTTTTTGCACAAAAACACTAGAATTCGTTTTCATTTAGTGGTATGATTGTAAGTGGATAAAAAGTTTTATTTTACACAAAAATGAAACTTTATGTTCGCATGAATTGTCGCGCTTAGGAGGAAGTCACATGTCAGAATTACAAACAATGCAAGATGCGCTCGATATCGTTAAAGATATTCAAATCGGAGATTTAGTACAAGGTGAAGTATTAACTCTACAAGATAAACAAGCCATCGTCGGAATTATCGGTGGAGGAGTTGAAGGGGTTATTCCTTTCAATGAATTATCTACATCACCAGTTGAACGTGTAGAAGACGTTTTAGCTGTTGGGGATGTTGTTGATTTAGTAGTCATCAAACAAATCAAAGATAAAGAAAATGGAAGTTTCTTACTTTCTAAAAAACGTGTAGATGCACGTAAAGTTTGGGAAGAAATTCAAGCTAAATTCGATAACAAAGAAATCATCGAAGCTCCAGTTGTGGATGCTGTTAAAGGTGGTTTAGTAGTGGATGCAGGAGTTCGTGCTTTCGTACCAGCTTCAATGGTATCAGACCACTATGTTGATAACTTAGCTCAATTCAAAGGCCAAACATTAGCTTTTGAAATCGTTGAAATCGAACCAAGCGAAAATCGTTTAATCTTATCACGTAAAAACTTAGTTGCAGCTGAAAAAGCAGCTAAGCGTGCAGCTGTATTTGAAGCAATTCAAGAAGGTTCTGTAGTGACTGGTAAAGTGGCTCGATTAACAAACTTCGGTGCGTTTATCGACTTAGGTGGTGTGGATGGATTAGTTCACATCTCACAAATCTCTCACGAGCACGTTGCGAAAGCAAGCGACAAATTAAAAGTTGGCGAAGAAGTTCAAGCTAAAGTAATCTCTGTGGATCCAGAAAGCGGACGTGTATCATTATCAATTAAAGATACATTAGCAGGACCATGGGATAACATTGAAGAACGCGCAGCAGTTGGTTCTGTATTAGATGGTTTAGTAAAACGTCTAACTACATTTGGAGCATTTGTTGAATTATTCCCTGGAGTAGAAGGATTAGTTCACATCTCACAAATTGCTCACCAACATATTGCAACACCACACGAAGTTCTTAAAGAAGGTCAAGAAGTTCAAGTGAAAGTTCTTGAAGTTCATCCAGAACAACAACGTATTTCTTTAAGTATTAAAGCTTTACAAGAAGCTCCAAAACCTGAAAAAGAAGAAGTTGAAGAAGTGGTTGAAGAAACATACGAATTACCTGAAGAAGATGTTTCATTCTCTTTAGCGGATCGTTTAGGTGATCAACTTTCTGAACTTAAAGTTGAAGAATAACATTCAAATAAAAGTTAAGTGGAAATAGTCTGGACTGGTTCCAGACTATTTTTATGATAGAATTAGAGAAAAGGAGGAATAGTATGTCAACACCAGTTATTGCCGTTGTAGGAAGACCAAATGTCGGAAAATCTACAATTTTTAACCGTATTGTCGGAGAACGTATCTCTATCGTAGAAGATATCGCCGGAGTCACTCGTGACCGTATCTATTCTGAAGGTGAGTGGTTAGGTCACTCCTTTAATATTATTGATACAGGTGGAATTGATATTACGGATGAACCGTTTATGTCAAACATCCGTATGCAAGCAGAAATTGCGATGGAAGAAGCCGATGTGATTATCTTCCTTACAAGTGTGAAAGAGGGCGTGACAACGACTGATGAACACATTGCAAAATTACTCTATCGTACGAACAAGCCAGTTTTACTTGCTGTGAATAAGGTAGATAATCCTGAATTACGTTCTGAAATTTTTGATTTCTATTCATTAGGATTTGGTGAACCATTCCCAATTTCAGGAAGTCATGGATTAGGACTTGGAGATTTATTAGATGCAGCAGTCAAAGCGTTTCCTGAAGATAAGGATGACGAAGAAGATAAAGATGTGATTAAGTTTAGTTTTATCGGTCGTCCAAACGTAGGAAAATCAAGCTTAGTGAATGCGATGCTTGGAGAAGAGCGTGTAATTGTATCTAATGTTGCTGGAACGACTCGTGATGCTATCGATACGACATTCGAAGATGAAGAAGGTACTAAATTCAAGATGATTGATACTGCCGGTATTCGTAAGAAAGGCCGTGTCTTTGAATCAACTGAAAAATATAGTGTCTTACGTGCCTTAAGAGCGATTGAACGAAGCGACATTGTTTGTGTGGTCTTGAATGCCGAAGAGGGAATTCAAGAACAAGATAAGAAGATTGCTGGTTACGCTCACGAAGCAGGTAAGGGTGTCGTTATTTTAGTGAATAAATGGGATACGCTTGAAAAAGATAATTCGACTTATAAAGAATTTGAAGATAAGATTCGTCAAGAATTCTTATACTTATCTTATGCTCCAATTATTTTTGTATCTGCGAAGACAAAACAACGTCTTACAAAAATTCCACCAATCTTAAAAGAGATTCATGAAGTTCGTTCACGTCGTATTTCATCTTCTGTATTGAATGATGTATTAATGGATGCGATCGCGATGAACCCAACTCCAACTGATAAAGGGAACCGTTTGAAGATTTACTATATGACGCAAGTAGCGATTCAACCACCAACATTTGTAACCTTTGTAAATGATGTTGAATTGATGCATTTCTCATACGAACGTTTCTTAGAAAATCGAATTCGCTCAGCATTTGGCTTCGAAGGAACACCAATTCATATGATTACGCGTCAAAGAAAGTAAAAAAAATCATAGCAAGCTTATAAAACAGGATATAAAACGTTGAAACTATTGAGGTTGAATGGTATAATCTAGAGGAAATCAAAACTAATTTTCGATTTCCAGATAAGTTGGACCACTCAACGAACTCTGATAGA
>CALALK010000326.1 GCA_937923125.1 uncultured Carnobacterium sp. | reverse complement strand
GGCAAATTCCTTAGCGTATAGCAGAGTAACAGGTGTTCTCACCCTTGTATATTTAGCCCCTTTTCCGGCGTTATGTGTCGCGATTCGTTTTTCCAAATCGACCGTATAGCCCGTATAAAAGGTTTGATCCTTGCAGAGAAGGACGTACATAAAGAACTGGCTCATGCTTTGTCCCCCCAGAGGATACTTCTAATTTTTTCCGTATATTCTTGATGCTCATCGAAAACCGTAATCGGTGGTAATACCTTAAGCCCACCAGGAAGACCGTCCTTCATTAATTCAATAAGAACGATGTTGCTTTCTTTGCCTTCTTTTGGATAGACGAATTGCACGCGTTTCGCTTCGAGTCGGTGATGTCTTGCCTCGGTTAATATATCCGTGAGGCGGTCGGGTCTATGTACAAGATAGGCTTTTCCTTTCATCTTCAATAGGCCAGAAATTGTCCGAAGCAAGTCTTCCAGTGGCAAATGCACTTCATGGCGAGCAATCGTGTAGGCTTCCTTCAAATTGGTTTGGTTGGTTTCATTGACCTTGAAATAAGGCGGATTGCAGGTAATAAAGTCGACCGAATCTTTCGGGATGATGCCTTTTAACTGACGGATATCCTGATTGATAAACGTGATGCGGTCTTCTAAGTCGTTGAGTTGGTTCGTACGCATCGCCATATCCCATAGCTGTTCTTGGATTTCAACAGCGGTAATGTGATTGTGTGTCTTATGGCTGAGTAAAAATGCCACTGCACCGTTCCCAGAGCACAGATCAACAATGGTGGCCTTTCTGCTTTTTGCGATATTCGCAAAGTCTGCTAAAAGGACAGCATCCAGCGAAAATGAGAAGACCTCACGACTTTGAATGATATCGATATTTTCTTTTTCGAGTCGATCGAGTCGCTCATGCGATTTCAATGGAACTTCCTTTTTTGTCATTTCTTTCCAACTCCTACAATTACTGTATCCAAAGTGTAACAACAAATGGAAAGCCACGCAAGATATAGAGTAAAAAAGAGATGAGTCCATATACAACTTTAGGTTTAGAGAAGGTTGGACGAAAAATCCACCTTAGGTCCTATGATTTCATCAGTGAAGTTTTGTACACTAAGAATGTAATCAAGAACGAACCGATTTAAGGGGGAAACGAAAATGAATCAAAAAGATAGAATTTTAGAATTAGTAGACAAAGGAATTATTTCAGCAGAGGAAGCAGTAGTCTTACTCGAAAAAATGGGTGAGAAGGCAAGTGCGAAAGAACAACCCACTTCTAGCCAATTAGACTCTGTCATGGAAGGTGTGGCAAGTGCATTTACTAAATTCTCTGCAAAAAGCGACCAAACAGATGACGCTATCCAAGTGGTATTGAAGCGCGCGAAGGAAATTGATCGACGCATCGATGAAATCAGAACGGCTGAGCAATTGGATTCGTTAACTGTGGATGAAGAAATGGAACTTGTTCGTCTGCAAGAAGAAGCGGAGCAATTAAATAACCAATATAAGAGTTTGTTACAAGAAAAGAAACAAGCCGATGCAAAAGTAAAAGCTGAAAAGAAACAAGAATGGGAAGAAAGCATTCATAATGCAAAGAAAAAAGTGCAAGAAACGGACTGGGAAGAAAAAACTCGTAAAACTGCAGGAAATCTTGCTTCCTGGGCAGCCAAATTCGCAGAATCGGTTGTGACCGTTGCTAAAACTGCCGTTCAGTCAGTGGAAATCAATTCACCTTATATGCAAGCGAAAAATGGTAAAAAAGTACCGTACCACTTCCATCAAGTTATTGATGAAGCAAGTATCCTTGATTTCAAAGTAGCAAACGGATTACTCCGAGTGAAGACCGTTCCTGGAAATGCGATGACGATTGAAGGAAATTGCCGCGTGGCTGCGCAAGATGAAGAGTTCTTCGATGCAGAAGCGTTTATTCGTGACCGCGTGAAGGTTGGAGTAGACGAGGATACGATTTACGTGAAAAGCTTGAGTAAACGAGTGTATTGCGATTGGACCATTTCACTTCCACAAAAGGTTTATGACTATGTGGCGATAAAAGGCTTAAACACAACACTTCATTTGAAAGAGTTAGAAGGTAAAGATTACTACTTCGAAGTGGATAATGGAGATATTCGTTTGAAGGATGTCAAAGGGGTTCTTCTTGAAGCAGAAACCGTGAATGGAAATCTTAAATATGAACAACTTGATTTCAAAGATATCGTTTCTGAAACGGTGAATGGGAATATTTATCTCGATGGTCAATTCCTTGGAACGAAGCTAGAAGCCGTAACAGGAAATATTAAAGTAGCAGTCGCACATCCAGAAACGAAAAAAGTAGATGTTGAAACCGTAAATGGAAATATTAAGATTGAAGTTGCTGAAGAAGTTGGACTGGAAGCCGATATTGAAACATCCCTTGGTTCGATTCACTTTGATAAAACCGTCTTTGAAGTGATTCGACAAACGAAGGATTTAGCCGAAAGAAGTGCATTAATTCGCAAAACTCGAGATTCAATGACACGAGTAGTCGCAGAAACTACAACTGGAAATATACAAGTAAATCAGCTACAATCAGATTCAAGTAGCAAGAAAGAAGGATAAACAAAATGAAAAAATTAAGACGCTCAAGAAAGAACAGAGTTGTTTGTGGGGTGTTGGGAGGTATTGCAGAATACTTCGATGTAGATCCAACAATTGTACGTGTGCTGTATATCCTTTTTAGTTTCTCAGGATTCCCTATTTTCCTATACCTCTTACTTGCTATCATTATTCCAGAAGAAAGCACTGGGTATTACCGTGATAATAGACGCAGAAATACTTACTATTACACTTCTGGAAGCTCTCGCCCGCGTAAAACAGCGCGCCGTGTAGAAGAAGATGACGACGATTGGAGTGATTTTTAGTGTCAATCACTAAAAAGATTGCCATTAACACATTAGGGTTCTTGGTGATTGCGTGGTTTGTACCACAATTTTACGTTACAAACTGGGTAGCAGCGCTTGTTGCAAGTATCGTTCTTGCGGTACTAAACCTATTTGTTAAACCGATTTTATTCCTTTTAACATTACCAGTAACGATTGTAACGTTTGGATGCTTTAGCTTCGTGTTAAATGCGATGATGTTAAGTATGACATCATGGTTTGTAGGACCGGGATTCTCATTCTCAAGTCCACTCATTACCTTAGTAGTAAGCATTCTGTTAACGATTTTCCAACGCTTTGTTGAAAATTTAGTAGACTAAAGCAATTGGAAGACACCGGGTTTTATTTAACGATGAATCGATAGTGTATTTGAAGTTAGGAAAGGAATTAACTTACAGATGAAAATAGCAATTTTGGGACTCGGAGTTATAGGAACAACATATGCCTATGCTTTTCAAA
This sequence comes from uncultured Carnobacterium sp., assembly GCA_937923125.1. Taxonomy (GTDB): domain Bacteria; phylum Bacillota; class Bacilli; order Lactobacillales; family Aerococcaceae; genus Granulicatella. The sequence goes on along the minus strand of CALALK010000326.1, from coordinate 1,410 downwards.
AAGCTGGTCATCAAGTCGAACATATCTTGAGAGAAGCTAAACGTAAAGACGCACCAGATAGTCTGACTGTCGATTTGTTGGATGGGCGCTATAACTCTAAAGGAGAAGTTAAACAGGATACTTATACTGTTCAAATTGCTAATCCAGGTACAGAATATGATTTCATTTTTCTAAGTGTACGTAATGGCCTCATAAAAGAAGCTGTAAAAACATTAAAAGATAATGGAATCAAAGGAACATTAGTTTTTTTCTGCAATTTCTGGAACACTAGAGAAGAAGTTGAAGAGTGGGCGGATGGATATAACTATATCATCGCATTCCCAACAGCAGGAGGATATATGGTTCCGGGCCATCTGGAAGGGGTCTTGTTTGATCATCTGATGCTGGAAAGTGAGAGTAAAGCACAGATTCCAAATTATACGGAATTAATCTCACTATTGGCTTCAGCAGATTTGAAGTGTGAGATTCCACATGACATGATTGAGTGGATTTGGATTCATATGGCGATTAATTCTGGTGTTACATCGACTGCTGCTCGTTCAGGAAATTTGGAGAATCCTCAACAATTAGCTTTGAATTTGATGAACAATTCTTCAGAATTATCTTTAGCAATTAAAACTATTCGAGAAGCTCTGAAAGTTGTCGAAGCTCGTGGTGTGAATTTGAAGTTGTATAAGTCAGAAATATTACCGTATAAAATTCCTATTTGGATTGCTAGTAGAGCGATGAAAATTATGTTTGCTAAGAATGAGTTAACAAGAAAAATCATGACTCTTCATAATGACAAACAGGATATTCTTTATTGCTGTGAAAGTGTTTATCAGACTGGCCGTGAATTAGGTGTGAATATGCCTTTGATGGAGTCCAATTTGACTGGAATAGGAATTTCAACAAAATGATAATAATAAATAGTGCACCTTTAGTAAGAGTTAAAACATTAATTTCAAATCTTACTAAAGGTGCCTATTTTACTTTATAAGATAGTAGTAAATTTAACAAAAAAAGATTCCGTAATTTTTACGGAATCTTTTAGTTTTAATTAGTATTTTACAACCATCAATTGGCCGCTATTGTATTCTGCAAGGAATACATCTGAAACATCTTGAATATCTTGGGCAGCCAGTTGTTCAGTAACCCAATCTTCTGTTTTGTTGATATCATCGAGTACATTTTGTTGAATGACACCATCTGTAATGATTGGATATTTTGGATTTTCTTCACCAAATTTTGTCAAGATGAGTTGTCCGTTTTGTTCTAAGATGGCACTTTTTACATCGCGAATGGAGAAGACTCCTTGTGCGCGTAGTTTGAAGGCAACTTCTTGAGCCGTTAGACCAGCTAAACGCACATTTTCAACATCAATTTTTCCATGTTTAATTAATTGTAAAGGTTCTCCGTCAATCATCTTCT
>CALALK010000325.1 GCA_937923125.1 uncultured Carnobacterium sp. | reverse complement strand
TTAGAAGGCGCTGCGGAAAACAATTTACGCGGCATCGATGTGGATGTGCCGCTTGGACGTTTTGTGGCCGTGACAGGGGTGTCGGGTTCTGGAAAGAGCTCGCTTGTCAACAGCGTATTGAAGAAAGCTTTAGCGCGTGAGATTACGCGTACGAAGGAAAAACCAGGGAAGTTCAAGAGCATTTCTGGATTTGAGAGTCTCGATAAGATTATCGATATCGACCAAAGCCCAATCGGAAGAACCCCACGAAGCAATCCAGCGACGTATACGGGTGTATTTGACGATATTCGTGATTTATTTGCGACCACAAACGAAGCAAAAATCCGTGGATACAAGAAAGGCCGCTTCAGTTTCAACGTGAAGGGTGGACGATGCGAGTCTTGTAAAGGGGACGGCATTCTGAAAATCGAGATGCACTTCCTGCCAGACGTATATGTGCCGTGTGAAGTCTGCCATGGAACGCGTTATAACTCAGAAACGCTTGAAGTGAAATACAAAGGAAAGAGTATCGCGGATATTCTTGAATTAACGGTCGAAGAAGCGGTGGAATTTTTCCAAGCCGTACCAAAAATCAAACGTAAATTACAAACGATTAAGGATGTTGGACTCGGCTACGTAACCCTTGGCCAATCTGCCACAACGCTCTCTGGAGGAGAAGCGCAACGGATGAAGTTAGCCAGCGAACTCCAACGTGTCTCAACCGGCAATACCTTCTACGTGCTCGATGAACCAACAACTGGCTTGCATACAGACGATATCGCACGCCTACTTGAAGTGTTGAATCGTTTAGTTGAAGCGGGCAATACCGTGCTTGTCATCGAACATAACTTAGATGTGATTAAGACCGCTGACTATATCATTGATATGGGTCCAGAAGGCGGTAGCGGTGGTGGACTTGTGATTGCGACAGGGACGCCTGAAGAAGTGGCGAAGGATAAAAATAGCCATACCGGTCGTTATTTAAAACGCGCCTTAGAAGCAGCCGCATCGCATAAAAAGAAGTAGAAATTTACGAGAAGAGATAGTTTGAAGAAGCCAGTTATGCTATACTCAACATAGATCATTTCTCAGGGGGAAACTTGAATGAACATGAAAGAATTAGTCGGCAAGAAAGCCGCAGAATATGTAGAAAGTGGAATGACGGTTGGTCTAGGAACGGGTTCGACAGCCTACTATTTTGTAGAAGAAATCGGTCGCCGCGTGAAAGAAGAAGGTCTTGAAATCGTGGGAGTAACGACTTCTTTAGCAACGAAGAAACAAGCAGAAGCGCTTGGAATTCCATTGAAGAGCGTGGATGAAGTGGACTATATCGACGTAACGATTGACGGCGCAGACGAAATCGCTCCAGATTTTTCAGGAATCAAAGGGGGCGGCGGTGCGTTATTATTCGAAAAAATCGTTGCCGAACAATCAAAAAGTGTTATCTGGATTGTAGACGAATCAAAAATGGTCGACTACTTAGGTCGTTTCCCATTACCAGTAGAAGTAGTGCCGTATGGTTCAGAACAATTATTCAAACGTTTTGAAGCGCTAGGATACAAACCAACATTCCGCGAACGTGACGGAGAACGTTACTTAACCGATAGCAAAAACTACATTATCGACTTGGATGTCTATCCAATTAAAGACCCAATCGCATTTGGAGAAAAAATCAAAGGCATGACAGGCGTGGTAGAGCAAGGTCTCTTCACAAACATGACGGATATCGTGCTTGTAGGAACTCCTGATGGGGTTGTCGTAAAACAATTCTAAAAAATAACCGCTTAGAGTCAGCATGGATGCGCGATTCTAAGCGGTTTTTGTTATAGTGTATTTTTAATTTTTTGAATCTCTTCTTCAGATAATCCAGTGTGTTTCATGATTTCTGTGATAGGAAGATTCATTTTAAGAAATGCCAAAACTTGACCTTCTTTAAGTCCAGCTTCTCTAGCGGTCTCTTTGGCATATTCGATTGTTTTCCAATAGACTTCTTCGTATTTTTCCATTTGTTCCGCCATCTTCATTTCCTCCGAATCTAAATTATAGAAATCAACAACAGCATAAGCGTCTTGAATTTCTTTGGATGCTTTTGCCGTGATTGTACCATTTTTAAGGAAATTTCTCCACGAATCGTAAAAGCGGTTTTTGATTGGAGTAAACCGTGTCGAATTGCACACGGTTAATTTTAAAGGATGATGCACTTTTTCAATTTGTGTACGAAAATCAAGGCGGAGTGTGCTATACTAGTAAAGATTTAGTATTGAAAGGATCTGATGAAATGTCATCATTCATGGAAAAAAGAAAAGGATTGTTGTGTACATTTGCTATAGCGGTTGTCTCAGTGATGCTCGATAAGCTATTCCCAGTCATTGGGAGTGCGGTATTTGCTATTATTTTAGGGATGGTCTTGAACCAATTTTGGAAAATCCCAAGTGATTTTAGACCGGGGATCAATTATTCAGCGAAAAAATTATTACATTACTCCATTATCGCACTAGGATTTACAATGTCGTTTGCGCAGGTGAGCCAAACAGGTGCATCATCGTTCCCAGTGACGATTGTGACCATCTCGATTGCGTTTCTAACAGCGCTACTTGTAGGAAATTTCTTCAAATTGTCTCGTCCACTGAAGATTCTTGTTGGTTTCGGGACTGCGATTTGCGGGGGATCTGCGATTGCGGCAGCTTCACCGATTATTAGAGCAGAAGATGATGAAGTCGCGTTGTCAATTTCAACCATTTTCCTATTCAACGTCATCGCGGTATTCCTATTCCCATTCTTAGGACATATGATGGGCATGGACGCGTCGCAATTCGGACTTTTCGCAGGGACAGCGATTAACGATACATCAAGCGTGGTTGCAGCCGGCGCAAGTTACAGTGCAGAAGCGTTAGAAATCGCGACAATCGTGAAACTTACTCGTGCGTTGATGATTGTTCCAGCCTGTCTCGTATTATCATTTGTCGAAGCACGTCGCATGAAACAAGAAGGACAAAGCGTTCAATGGAAGAATATCGTGCCAATGTTTATCATTTGGTTCATGGTCGCTTCCATCATTACAAGTGTGGGATTATTCCCAAATTCCCTTGTACCGTATGCAAAATTAGCATCTAACTGGTTGATGGCGATGGCATTAGCAGGTATCGGTATGCAAGTATCCTTCCAACAATTCAAAGAAGCAGGGGCAAAACCAATCTTAACCGGTTTAGCTACTTGGTTTATGGTGACTGTCACTAGCTTAATCATGCAGTACTTCGTTTTATAGAAAGGACGCCGTATGAAAAGATTATTGGGACTCGGGTTTTGGATTAGTGCCTTGTACTTTATCTTATATACGAAAATTCCAGCGCTACAAGCCTTCGTGAATACACCAGTAGGGCCGTATGTGCATGTCGTGATGGTTGTTTTACTCATTGTGGGGATTTTCTTCTATGTACTGCGCATTATCCATTACTTATTTTTCCCGTAAAAATACAAAAAGAGCTTAGGCATTGCCTAAGCTCTTTTGCTTTTAACGTTGTGCAAGATGTTTCCAATCAATCCCGCGGGCGTCACACCAGTTTTGGATGCTTGGTGCGACCACGATAGGAGCTTGTTGGAGACTAGAAATACTATCTGCACCGACAAGTGTTAAGATCGTTGTCAGTTGCTCTTTCCATGTTTGAACCGTATGGATAGCGTCTGGAAGGGAGTCATCTTTACGTATGAGATGCAACATTTCACCAGACAATCCGACAAGGCTGGCTCCAAGCGCGAAGCATTTGGCCATGTCGAGTGGCGTCTTCACACCGCCGGAAGCGATGATTGGGGTGCGGCTTCCTTGGGCTTCCATGAGCGACGTCAAGGTTGTTTGTCCCCAGTCTTCTAGGAAATCGAGTTTGTCTTCTTTGCGACGGCCGTTTTCGATTTTGGCGAAATTCGTACCGCCAGTACCGCTAATATCGATGGCAGCTACACCAATACTCTCTAGTTGTGTGATGGCTTCACGGCTAAACCCGAATCCGACTTCTTTTACGATAACGGGAACGGCACTCGCTTTGACGATTTCTTCGATGTTTTTAAGCCAATTGCTAAAGACGCGGTCACCTTCTGGCATCACGAGTTCTTGTGCACGGTTGACGTGAATTTGAATCGCGTTTGCTTCGATGAGTTCGACAGCGCGTTTAGCAGCCTCAGCATCGTAATGCGCACCAAGGTTCGCAAAGAGGATTCCATTTGGATTTTCCTGACGAATGACCTTGAAGCTTTGTGCACTTTCAGGAAATTTCATCGCGATACTCATCGAACCTGTCGCCATTGCCATGCCTGTTTCACGTGCCAAGATGGCTAAGCGCTGGTTTAACGCAGTCGTGAGTGGGCTACCACCCGTGATGGCGTTGATGAAAAAGGGAACATCGAAGGTGAGATTACCAAGCTTGGTCTGCAATGATACATCAGCCACATCAACGGTTGTGAAGGGATGATGCACGAAGCGCGTTTCCACGAATTCGGGAGCGCTCGTTGCACGGTATTGCTGGTTCGCATGACCCACATGCTCGTCCTTTCGATTCATTTGTTGTTGAAATAAATCCATCATTAATCTCCTTTACCAGGCTTCTGCAATGGTTAGCGGAAGCACTTGAATTTGAGCCTTAGCCCATTGAGTTTCAATTTGTTGTCTTTGAGTTTCGTTTTGTGTAAAGCAAATGCCACAGTCGCCACCACCAGCACCGGATGTTTTTGCGCAGGCACCATTTTGTTCGGCGAGCTCGCAAAGTGTTTGGAGTGCAGGGGTTTCAATTTCCAGCTGCATCTCTTGTGCAAATTCATTTAAGAGTGCACGGTTAGCACGGATACCTTCTTGTAAGGCTGGGATATCTTGTTGGTTCCAAGCACTTTGTAGGCCTTGAACGATGGCGTGACTCTTTGCGAGAAATTCCTTGTAAAAGGCGCTATCGGTTTCGACTTTCCGTTTCTTCTCAGTGGCTTGAATGAGTGAATCGGTGATAGCGACTTGTCCCGTCCATCCTACTAAGAGGGTGAAGTTTGGGATTTCTGGAAGACGTATAATGGTGAGGTCTTTCCAGTCGGCATCACAAATGGCTTTAATCGATTGGCTTTGTATTTGTTCGAGTAAACTGATTCGGTCCGGACTTGTGTAATAGACCATTCCTCCAAAAGAAGAGGCGGCGATATCTCCAAAGGATCCACGTTGGGATAAGCGGAGATTCGTTAACACACTCAGCTTATAGATGAGTAGTGGCGTGCGTGGAGACTCGTAGAAATCAAGAACAGCTTGAATCGTTGCGACTACAACGGCACCACTGGAACCAAGTCCGTATTTAATACCACGCTTAGCGTCATCGAGTTCACTTGTAATCGAAAGCGAGTAGAGGGCGTTCGTTGGTGTTCCGCATTCACGAACATACTGTTCTGCGACCAAAATCGCTTCTTCGACTAGTTTATAGGGATGCTCTCCCTTTGCTCGGAACAATTCTCCTTCGCGAGTCCATTCCACAACGACATCTGGATTTTGCGTAGAGGTTAAGGTTCCTACACTAGTAGCTTCGTCGATTGTGACGGTTAAGTAGCGCGACACAGCTGCAACAATGGCACCGTGTCCGGGTTCGACAACCGCATATTCTCCGGCGATAAAGAGTTTACCGGGAGCTTTTGAAGTAATCGTCACGCGCTCACTTCCCTTCGAAAGCAGCACGAGAAGCGTTCCATTCGTCTTCTGTCAATGTACGAATGCCTTCTCCTGGAAGCGTAGGGATGAGTTTTTCACTCGGGAATACTTTGCCAAGCTCTTCCATAATCGTTGGAATATCACTCGCTTTGCAAATCACTTTGACGTTTGGCCCAGCATCCATCGTGAAGTAGGCCGGAATGCCTCGTTCTTCTCGAATCGTGCGAATCGTTTGTTGGGCGATAATACTCTCCGGTTCGAAATAACAGAATGGAGGGTTACTTGCCAGCATCGTAGCGTGCATTTTCATGCCGTTAAATTCCGCAATAGAGCCGATGCGATGAATGTCGCGGTCCTTGATGGCCTCTTTGATGTCGGCTAAATCGGTTGCCGCTGAAGTGACCCAACCTTCGTAAAACGGAGAAGTAGAAACGGTCAATTCCATGCCAGCACGACTCGAAATCTTCTTCTCGGCCGCACTCACGACGATAATAATCATCCCGATGTCAAAGTTCGCATCGTCGACAGGGATGGCCATACTGTTCTCGTTGGAGTCTCCTTTATTCCATTCGACAAATCCGCCAAAGAGACTACGAGTAGCACTGCCGCTTCCACGACGCGCGTAAGTCGATAGTTTTTGAGCAGGCATGTGAAGACCTGTCGCCTCGTTCATCGCACCTGCCAGTGCCGCAAAGGCGGAAGCAGAGCTCGCAAGGCCTGCTGCTGTTGGTACAAAGTTCAGACTCTCCACACGAGCACTACGGGTGTCTCCAGTTTCAGCGCGGAACAAGTCCAAGAAGCGCGTAATTTTAGCCGTTGCCGCTTCGTCTTGTTTGGTGCCGTTAAGATAGAACTCGTCTTCCGTTAAGGCGTCTGTGAGTTCGACTTTAGTATCGGTATAGAAGGCTTC
>CALALK010000324.1 GCA_937923125.1 uncultured Carnobacterium sp. | reverse complement strand
GAGATAAACAGCATCTGCTTTCGCTGCTTCTTTTTTTAGTGATTTAATTAAATCACCTTTCCCACGAATTGAAATGTAATGTGGTTCATAATTATGTTCAATATCTACGCCCATTTTACTTTTAGGCAAATCACGTAGGTGCCCTTTACTTGCAACTACTTTAAAGTTTTTCCCTAAATAGCGTTCAATGGTTTTAGCTTTTGTAGGAGACTCTACAATTACTAGATTTTGCTTCACCATTAAATGGCTCCTTCCCTAATCCACTCTATCTATCAGTTTTCTCAAGCTAAGAAAGCCCGAGAATAGTGAGATTGCTTAAATTATCTTTTGTCATCATATCTAAACACATTCTTTTTGTCAAGGCAACAAAACAATCTCGTAAACTGTTCAATTTCATTTTTAAGGGAAATACTTAAGATTTTTAGAGATTGTTTCACCACTCGAAACAAGACAAGCTCCTGCTTCAATGAGGCTATTTGTCCCCTTTGAATGGGTAGAAAAAATACTTCCTGGGACTGCAAAAACTTCTCTATTTTCACTTAAAGCTAAGTTCGCTGTAATGAGGCTTCCACTTTTCTCTTTTGCTTCTATGACACACACTCCATGACTAAGTCCGGCGATGATGCGATTGCGGTATGGAAAATGAAATTTTAAAGGTCGACTCTGCAATGGATATTCTGAAAGGATTAAACCTCTTTTAGCAATCAAATCATAAAGATTTGCGTTTTCAGGTGGGTACACGACATCCAATCCACTGCCAATAACTGCAATGGTGTTCCCACTAGTTTTAAGGGTTTCTTCATGGGCTAATGTATCAACACCACGTGCTAATCCACTAACGACGACAATACCATCGTTAACGATAGTTGGGATTAATTCATGAATACAATCTTTTGCATATTTAGAATGGTCTCTTGAGCCTACAATAGCAACAGCTCTCTGATTGATGAGTGACAAGTTTCCTCTATAAAATAATACAATAGGAGGCAAGTATATTTCCTTCAACCTTTGAGGATAAGCGCCATCCAAAATGGTTAACACCTTAATTTTTTGTACTTGTAATCTTTTAATCTCCAAATCCCAATCCATTGACTCTATCCACTTGTTTGTTTCTTCAGGTAATGAATACTTTAAATCCCCTAAAACAAAGGTTTCGTTTAGAGACATATCTTCTTCCAGTCGAATAAATAATTCATAGAATTGCTTACTGGTTAAAGTATCACTCATTGCAACAGCTATCAGTAATCTACGTTTTGTCCAAATCATAAAAAAACTCCCTCTCGAAATAGTCTTTCAATACTATTTACGAGAAAGAGTTCTGTTTTGGTTTTTATTGATAATCTTTGACTGGTGCAAAAGTCATGCGGTGAATCGGTGTTGGACCTAATTTTTCAAGACCTTCAAGATGAACTTTCGTACCATAACCAGCATTTTGCGCAAAGCCGTAACCAGGATACAACTGTTCGTAATCCTTCATCATTTGATCTCGTACTTCTTTAGCAACAATACTTGCTGCAGCGATTGAAATGCTCTTCGCGTCTCCTTTAATGATTCCTTCTTCTGGAATTCCTGTTTCAAGTTTCATTGCATCGATTAATAAATAGTCAGGTTGTTCAGGCAACAATTCAATCGCTCGCTTCATTGCCACTTTACTCGCTTCGTATATATTAATCTTATCAATCGTAAACGCGTCGACAATACCGATACCAATCGCAAGAGCTTGTTCTTTAATGATTTCAAAAATTTCAGCACGCTTCTTTGCGCTTAACTTCTTCGAATCGTCCAATCCGATATCTTCCATTCCTTCAGGAAGAATGACAGCAGCCGCAACTACTGGACCTGCTAGCGGCCCACGACCTACTTCATCAATTCCTGCAATCATTTGGTATCCTTTTTGTTTAGCAGCACGTTCATACTTTTGCATTTCTTCAAAGTGAGCAGCACGTTCAGCTTTTTTTGCATATTGACGTTCAAATCTAGCAATTAAATCTTGTACACCTTTACGGTCGTCGCCTCGAAGTGCGGTTAAACGCTCATCCGATAACGTTTGAATTTCTTCAAGAATCAATTTGATTTCTTTGATGGAACGTTTTTCCATTATGCTTCCTCCGTTAAAGAGACTGGCGCTTGGTCTAGTGTATAACGACCTAATTTCCCAGAACGAATATCAAATACGATTCGTTCACTCGCCTTCTCATAGTCATCTTTAAAGCCTAAATTCTTAGTAATTAACATTAATAAATCGACATTAGGAAGTTCCAAATCGTCATCGGTTAATCGATATGCCTTCTTTAAATACTCTGGATAATCTAATGTAAACTGACTAAGAGCAAAGAGTGCAATATCATCCATATGAAGGAGTGCGTCTTTAATAGCACCAGTCAGTGCTAGTTTATTTCCAACTAATTCACTTTCAAACTTTGGCCATAGAATCCCTGGTGTATCTAACAACTCGAAGTCATTTCCGATTTTCAACCAGCGTTGTCCCTTTGTAACACCAGGACGATTTGCTGTTTCTGCCTGATTTTTATTAATCATACGATTGATAAAAGTTGATTTCCCAACGTTTGGAATCCCTAGCACCATTAATCGGATAGGTCTTGGGCGAATCCCTTTTTCTAGATTTTTTTCAAA
>CALALK010000323.1 GCA_937923125.1 uncultured Carnobacterium sp. | reverse complement strand
TCCAAATGGGACTGTCAATTGTTTTGTCGTTGAAACTAATTGCACCTTAGCTCCTAAGATGGATGCAGCCTTTGCAAGTGCATAGCCCATTTTCCCAGAAGAATCATTGGAGATATAACGAACTGGATCGATGCGCTCTTTTGTTCCACCAGCAGTGATTAAAATCGTTTTTCCTTCTAAAGGAGACTTGTATTCTCTTCTACTCTCGAAAAACGTCACTTGTTCGAAGATTTCTTCTGGTTCAGGAAGGCGTCCTTTTCCGTTATATCCTTCAGCTAAAAATCCTGTCGCTGGTTCAATGATCACTTTTCCATCTTCTTTAAGCTGTGCCACATTACGAACGGTTGCAGGGTTTTCCCACATATGTTCATTCATCGCAGGCGCTACATAAATCGGAGCCGTTATTGCTAATAATGTGCTTGTTACAAAGTTATCGGCGATTCCATTGGCCAATTTCGCAATCGTATTAGCTGTTGCTGGTACAACAACTGCCACATCGGTTTTATCGGCTAAATGAATATGTTGAACGCGATCTGCTTCGTCTTCGTCAAACGTATCGGTGTGCACTTTGTTTTTCGTTAACACTTGAAACGTTAGTGGCGTAATGAATTCACACGCACTCTTTGTCATCGCGACTTCCACATTTGCCCCTGCTTTTACAAACAAGCGAACAAGTGTAGCTGCTTTAAACGCGGCGATTCCACCCGTAACAAAGACCGTTACGTTTTTACCTTCCCACATACACTATCCTCTTTTCTTAGAAATCTTAACTAAAATTGAAGCTATAATTGGTGTCATCACGGTTGCAGCCAACGCTTCCGCAATACCGTTTGTCATAACAACGCCCATTAAGAAGAGCGGCAATTCCGCAACAGTTTTCCCTGTTAATTCTGCATATTGATTTCCCATCAGTAAATAAATGGAACTTAATACTAATACCGTATTCATAATACTTCCAAGGAAACCAGACACTGCCATTCTGAGTTGGTCGGACGCAATGAGTTTAGTTGTCTTATGATAAAATAACGCAACAAGTCCACCCATCAATAAACGTGGCAAGATGGAAATCATTGGGTTTGTAAAAATCATCAAGCTCAGAACATTGCCTGATGTGAAGGCACGTAGGAACGAGCAAACTCCCCACGTAAACCCTAAAAGAAGCCCTGCTTGTGGCCCCAACACAATCCCACCCACAATAACTGTAATATGAATGATTGTAATATCTAAAACCACTAATGGTAAGTTCCCTAAAAACGGAACAAAACTTTGTAAAATAATCATCGCGATAAACATCGCACTTAATACCATTTGAAAAGTTCTTTGTCTTTTCATATCTTCACCTCGAGTCTTAATGACTGTATTATACTAATCTTTGTCATTTCAATCAATGTAAAAAAACTGAAAAAGCTAGGAAAGATGAACCTTCCTAGCAATACTATTGTTTTTTAGAATGCGTTATAAATAAATTCTGTTGCATTTGTAAAGTCTGTAAAAATAACATATAACAATATACTCGTAATAATCATATAAAACAGTAATGACCATACAAATACATTATCCATTTTCTTTAAAAAACTTGACCAATTCTTTTTCAACTAAAGGCCACCCCTTCCATCCAGGATGAGTTGCATCCCATATATAATAAGGATCGTAATCATGCGATGTCAAATCAACTTGCTTCACTCCAGCTTCCTTAACAATTTCATTAATTTTTGTTGAAAATGCATTTCGTTGTGAAGCATCAATTCCAATGTAATCATACCATGGTCCATTTACAGGGAAAGTGATTACCAGAACCTCCACCCCTAATTCCTTTGCAATTTGTAAAAACAATTTGAAGTCTTCGTACTCTGGAGAATCTGTATATTTGAAAGTTGAGGCAGAATTTTTTAGCGATTCTAATTTCCCCGCGATGTGCTTGTTATAGTACCAATCGTCAAAATGATACTCATTCGATTGAGTATCTTTTTTAGCTTGTTCTTCGTTCTTAGCCAACACTTCATCCCAGTTATATTCAGGCATTGTACTTCCTTTGGATGGGAAATTCTCTAATGAATGTTCATCATAAAACTCCTGTACAACATTCAAGGAAAATTTAGCCAATTCCAATTGAATCATAAACTGATCAATTTGGGAGCCTTCGCCTTCAACAAGTACACGTTTATACCTTTCAAACGTACTAGTTAATGAATCATTTTTCTCTGACAATTCTAAAACTCGATTAATAAATTTAAGTTTTGTCTCTTTTGAAAGTTTTGGATTCACCAACGTGTAATACACATGTTCTTTTGAAATCCGACTTTCAAAAGCATCTTGTCGCATACCTTTTTGATCGAACCAATTTAAACTTTCAATAATAGCAACTTTCTTCTGTGTCATAATCGGCTCTAACGAAGCCAATGTTGATGCTTGAATCACATTTTGGAAGAATCCACCCCCTACTTGCATTAGATGAAAATCATCATAATTGAACATTTGAGCTGGATGAAATTCTTTTTTATTAGCTACAGTAAGTTCAGAAGAACCTAATAACAAATGAGTGTTTTCATCATAATTAGCCTTTAAAATCTCTCTACTTTTATGTTTGTTATAACTTGTATTATAACGAACACTATTATCATTCACCTTATAATATTGATTAATTTTTTGAACTTGAATAGGAACAAAAATAACGACTGTTATAATCGCTAATATTAATCCAATAAAGAAACCTTTTAACTTTTTCAATACTTAAACCTCTCAAAATAATCTACCAACAGAGTATACCACAGTCCTTACAATGTGAACATACTGAAATTCATATAATTCGATGATTTAACACTTTTTTTAGAATTTTGGGCGTCAAAAAAACACCCAAAGTTTCCCTCAGGTGTTCAGGCTATCTAATTATTAGATTTTAGATACAGCTTCTTCAACTAATGCTTCAACTTCTTGTACAGTTGCACATTCGTTAATTGCTTTATCTGCTAATGCTTGCATATCGCTTAATGTTAATTTAGCAATTAAGCTACGTGTTTTTAGAACACTTGATGCAGACATTGAGAACTCGTCTAATCCAAGACCTACTAATAGAGGCACAGCTGTTTGATCTCCAGCCATTTCCCCACACATTCCAGCCCATTTGCCTTCTTTGTGTGCTGAATCAATTACGTGTTTGATTAACGTTAAGATTGATGGGTTATATGGTTGGTATAAGTATGAAACGCGTTCGTTCATACGGTCAGCAGCCATTGTGTATTGGATTAAGTCGTTAGTTCCGATACTGAAGAAGTCCACTTCTTTAGCGAATTGGTGAGCTAAAACTGCCGCTGCAGGAATTTCAATCATGATACCTACTTGGATATCGTCGCTGACTGCAACACCTTCTGCGATTAATTTAGCTTTTTCTTCTTCTAATAACGCTTTAGCGCCACGGAAATCATTTAATGTCGCAATCATTGGGAACATGATACGTAATTTACCGTATACAGAAGCACGTAATAACGCACGTAATTGTGTACGGAACATTTCAGGTTCGTTTAATGAAATACGAATTGCACGATATCCTAAGAATGGGTTCATTTCGTGTGGTAATGGTAAGTATGGTAACTCTTTATCCCCACCGATATCCATTGTACGAACGACAACAGGTTTTCCATTCATTCCTTCTAAAACAGCCTTATAAGCTTCAAATTGATCTTCTTCTGTTGGCATTTCGTGAGAATCCATGTATAAGAATTCTGTACGGTATAAACCAACACCTTCTGCACCATTGTTTACAACACCTTCTAAATCTTTTGGTGTACCAATGTTTGCAGCCAATTCAACTTGATGGCCATCTTTAGTGTAAGTTTTTGAGTCTTTTAATTTTTCCCATTCAGCTTGTTGAGCGGCGAATGCTTCAGCTTTAGCACGGTATTCAGCAATCACTTCTTCAGATGGGTTAAGGAATACATCCCCTGTCAAACCATCAACGATAATGATATCTCCGTCTTTAGCTGTTGAAGTCACTTCTTTAGTACCAACGATTGCTGGAATTTCTAAAGAACGAGCCATAATAGCTGAGTGAGAAGTACGTCCACCAATATCAGTAACGAAAGCTTTTACGTATTGGCGATTTAATTGAGCTGTATCACTCGGTGTTAAATCGGCAGCCACGATAATCACTTCATCTTTGATAGTTGCTGGGCTAGGAATTTTAACGCCTAATAAATGAGCTAAGACACGTTTCGATACGTCACGAATGTCCGCAGCACGTTCTTGCATATAAGGGTTATCTTCCATTCCTGCAAAAATAGAAATAAACATATCTGTTACTTCTTTTAATGCAGATTCCGCATTCACTTTATTAGATGTAATGCTATCTTTTACTTGTCCAATTAATTCTGGATCGCTTAAAACCATTAAGTGAGCATCGAAAACTTGCGCTTCTTCTTCACCTAAGTTTTTCAAAGCAGTTTCTTTAATTAATTCGACATCTTTTATTGACGCTGCTAATGCATCATCCAAGCGTGAAACTTCTTTTTCTGAATCTTCAACAGTTACTTTTGTGACTGTTAAATCTGGTTCAGTCAAAGTATATACTTTGGCAATTGCAATGCCATCACTAGCAGCAATCCCTTGTAATGTTGGTTTCATATTATTCAGCTAATCCTTCTTTTTTCATAGTTTCGTCAATGCCTGCTAATGCTTCTGCTTCGTCAGCACCTTCAGCAGTGATCACTACGTCAGCACCTTGGCCAACACCTAATGACATAACGCCCATGATTGATTTTAAGTTAACAGATTTACCTTTGTATTCTAATTGGATATCTGAACTATATTTGCTTGCTGTTTGAACTAATAAAGTTGCTGGGCGAGCGTGGATCCCTGTTTCTGCGATTACATGATATTCTTTCTTTTCCATATTGAAAGTCTCCTTTGAAAGTAAATTTTTGTTAAGAAATGTACGTTCGAGAGCATGTAAGCCTCAAAAATACAACCCTTTCAATTAATAAGATTACCATTTTTTGAGAGATTTAACAACTATTTAAATACATTTTTTAAAAGCACTTTCATCACAATCCCTATCATACTTACAAAAAAATCTTTTGATTGAAAATTCTTTAAAATTTAATAACTTTTCTTAAATTTGTAGGTGAAAATGAAACAAAAAAAATGTATAATGACTTCAAGGGATTTTTTTCAGAAGGAGGCTGTGTCTATGAAACTTATCGATATTACCAATTCTCACTCGCAACTTGTCAATGAACAGTTAGCAAATACAGATGCGTACTTCATCAAGGTATATTCACTTGGTCAAACAACTGTTTTCTATGCTGACGCTGCCACTCACCGTGATATTGTAATCTTAAATAAAAAAAGACGTATTAAAGATGTTGAAATTGAATTCGTTGTTCATCGCCTATTCCATATGGAACCTGAAGGACTTGATATTATTCATGCAGATAACTTTGTTGAAATTAGTATTCCTGTGGAGAAACAACGACCTAGTTTTACTTAACTCATCACTATGATAGTCGCTAACGTAAAAATCGCGTTAGCGGCTTTTTATATTAAAAAGTAGAAAATTATCATATATGATAATTTTCTACTTTCACATTAAATCCCAACCATCTCTAAATAGAGTCGGTGCGAATAACTATCCGTCATTCCTGAAATGAAATCCGTTGCTAACAGAAGGCGTAAGTATAATTTTTCAACTTCGCTCTTTCCTTCCGCAAAGTAATGATAGGAACGTTTCTGACTCTCAGAAATAATCCCGATTTTCTTCAACTCTACATAGTCTAATTGACGATTCGTATCATATGCGACTAAAGAAGGCACAAAGCTATCTAATAAATAAGTGAGCGTTGTATACCCTGCAATCTCTAACCTCAAGATTCCTTTATTGTCATAAATGCGTTCCTCAGATAATTTACGAAGAATGACATAGAGATCCTCCGCCCAAGAATTTTTGAACAAGTCTTGATTAAATGTTCCTTCCATAATCTCATCGTAATGATTCACAAAATTATGACGTGCACCATCGATTAATTTATCACGTAAATCCACAAAGAATCGGTTGACACTGAAGACTTTCTCATCGATTGTATTTAACACTTCGCGTGTATGAACGGAATGCGGTGCATTATAGGCATCCGTACTCAAGTTATCTAGTAAAAACTCGCGCACATCTCTAAAGGAAATCACACCTTTACCAATCGCATCTTCCATATCGGCTACAAGATAAGCAATATCATCTGCAGCTTCTAAAATAAAGGTTAACGGATGGCGACTTGTCCCTGTTCCTGTAATCTCTGTTACTTTTTGGAATGTTTCTTCTTCTGCAAAGAAATAACCAACTTTCTTCGAAGTGATTTGTTCTGTTTTCTTACGAGAAGACGGGTACGTATATTTCAATATCGTATTAAGCGTCGCTGCTGTTAAATCAAGTCCATCAAATTCTCCTTTGAAATCATGCAACTTCGATACAATTCGCAATGATTGCGCATTCCCTTCAAAGCGATAGAAATCATAAACATAAGGACTTGCTAGAAATTCTTCTGCCACATCACTTTTCTCTTTTAAGAGGCTTGGCAGATTTTTCTTAAACCATTGTCGAATGATGTCTTCCCCAAAATGGCCATAAGGAGGGTTCCCAAGGTCATGAACGAGACTGGCACATTCAACAATTTTCAACACATCCTCTTGACGATCAATCATCTCTTGCTTACTGCTGTCAGGTTTCTTCTCTAATTCCTCTTGCAATAAAATAACAATTTCCTTCGCAAGTGACCGTGCCACCATCGCTACTTCTAACGAATGCGTTAAACGCGTATGAATAAAATCTAGTCGTTCCAGAGGAAACACTTGTGTCTTATCCTGCAATCTTCTAAATGAAGGACTTGTTATAATTCGTTTGTAATCATCATCAAATTCATTACGATGGGTTGCTTTTTTACCAGAAAGACGTTTTGTTGATAGTAATTTAGACCATTCCATAAATCATACCCCTTCCATTACTCCCCATCATTATACCAAAAGTTCGTCCACCTTTGGAATTTTGCGCATTTGATGGATATAAACTGTAATGCAAATGATAAAGCAGATAAAGTCGGAAATTGGACCTGCGAAAATCAATCCATCCACTCCAAAACTAGTTGCAAGAAGAGCCATGACTGGAAGCAAGACAAACATTTGTCGCGTTAAAGAAAGAATCGCTCCTAATTTTGCTTTCCCGATTGCTGGGAAGAAGGTCGTCACAATAATAGTGGTTCCATTAATAAACGTAAAGAATAAGAACGCTCGTGCATATCTCACTCCAAATTCATAGTAAAGAGCATCCCCACTTCCAAACATTTGAATGAGTTGTAGCGGAAAGGCTTCGAATAGAATCCATAAAAATGTTGATAAAATCACGGTTACTTTCAGTAGTAAATTCATCGTTTCATGCACACGTGAATATTTCTTCGCGCCATAGTTAAACCCTAAAATCGGTTGCGCTCCTTGATTCAACCCAATGACAACTGCAATGAATATAACGAAGATTTTGCTCACGACTCCCCCAACCGCAATCGGGATATCACTACCGTAAACGGATTGTGCTCCATATGTACGTAAAAGATTATTCGATACAATTTGTACGACAGTCGCAGAAATTTGGAAAATGAATGATGTCAATCCAAGAGAAGCAATGACTTTTACATCCGCAAACGACAACTTAAAATCGCTACGCTCAAAGCGAACGGATCTAAATCTTGGTATATTCGCGAGTAATACGATTGCTGAAACAATTTGACTGATAACCGTTGCCCACGCAGC
>CALALK010000322.1 GCA_937923125.1 uncultured Carnobacterium sp. | reverse complement strand
GTCCCCTTTTAAACGAAGCGTTGGTAATCCAACAAGGAAGGCCACAATGACAGAAAGAACGACACCGACAGCCATCCCAGCAAATAACCCAGGAAGACCGTTCATCATTTTCCCAAGAATCGCACCGCTATAAGAACCAATCGCGATAAACCCAGCATGCCCTAATGAGAATTGTCCGGCAACCCCAAGAATAAGGTTCAATCCAACGGCGTAGATAATATTGATCATGATATTAATGAAGGTACTTTCGTAGTAGAAGTTAATCACTCCTGTTTGTACAAGTACGAAAAGAAGAGCGTACATTCCTAATGCGAACAGCGTCCAACGAATATTCTTTTTATGAAATCTTTGCATCTTCTTCACCTACACTTTCTCTCTGACATTTTTACCAAACAATCCAGCTGGTAATACGATTAAAATAATGAATAATAGGAAGTAAACGACTCCGTCACGGTATGGTGAGTAACCGAAGAAGCTTACCATTGTTTCTAATAGACCGATGAGGTATCCACCGACCATGGCACCAGGAATGCTTCCGATACCCCCAAGCACGGCCGCAACGAAGGCTTTTAGTCCAACTGTAATCCCCATTGTTGTTGAAATCGTATTGTAGTACACTCCAACAAGAACACCGGCAATCCCGGCAAGCGCTGAACCGAGCGCAAATGTAAATGAGATGACACCGTCTACGTCAATCCCCATCAGTTGAGCGGCTTGCTCATCCACGGCAACCGCACGCATGGCTTTCCCCATTTTTGTATAACGAACGATAAATTGTAATAACGCCATTAAGGCAACCGTAACTCCGAAAATCAAAATTTGTTTTCCATTCACAGAAACGTCTCCGAATAATGTGAATGTTTCAGTTCCGAAGTCTGAAGGAAACGGACGCGATTCCGCTCCAAAGAAATAACTCATTGCGTTTTCTAATAGGTAAGACACCCCAATCGCCGTAATCAATGCAGCTACACGAGTGGATTTACGAAGCGGCTTATAGGCCACACGTTCAATCACAACCCCTAAGACTGCACAGACAACCATCGCTACTAAGAGCGCTAGGAATACATTCATCTTCAAGACCATTACGGCAAAATATCCAATGAACGCCCCCATCATGTACACATCCCCATGTGCGAAGTTAATGAGCTTAATGGTTCCATAAACCATGGTATATCCAAGCGCAATCAACGCGTAAATACTTCCGACTGCAAGCCCGTTTACCAATTGTTGAACTAACAACTCCATATATTTTCTCCTTTCAAATCTATCCTTTATCTAGTGGAAAAGAGAGGCGGAAGTCCCCTTCGTGCCTCTCTTGACAAATACTGTTATAACTAAAATTACTCAGCTGAGTACTCTTGAGCACTTACTTCTTGTCCGTTTTGGAACTCGATGACAACTGCTGATTTCACTGGTGTGTGGTCTGCACCCATTGAGAATGTACCTGTGACACCATCGAAGTCTTTTGTTTCTGCTAAAGCTTTTGTGATTGCTTGAGGATCAGTTGAACCTGCTTTTTCGATAGCTTTCATTAACAATTGAGTGGCATCATAACTTAAAGCGGCGAAAGTATCTGGGTTTGAACCATATTTTTCTTTGTACGCTTTAACGAACGCTTGAACGTCTGCATCATCACTTAATGTTGAGAAGTGTGAAGTGTAGTAAACGTTAGAAAGGTTTGAGCTGTTTCCTGCTAATGCTGCTAACTTGTCACTTGAAAGTCCGTCCCCACCAACGATTGGTTGAGTGATACCCATTTCACGTGCTTGTTTGATGATTAGACCAACTTCTTCGTAGTAACCAGGAACATATAATACATCGAAGTCTTTAGATTTCAATGTTGTTAACACTGCTTGGAAGTCTGTGTCTTTTGATTGGTAATATTCACGAGTGACAACTGTTCCACCGATTTTGCTGTCAGTGTAAGTTTTTTCAAAGGCATCTGCTAACCCTTTAGAGTAGTCATTACCTGTATCTTGTAAGATGGCTACTTTAGCATTTCCGAATTTCTTGTGTACGAAGTTCGCTCCTACAACCCCTTGGTAGCTGTCAGAGAAACATACACGGTAGATGTATTCATATACTGAAGATGCATCTTCTGCGTTTTTCAATGTAACGCCGTCCCCTGTTGTTGCTGGGAAGACTGTTGGGATTTTTGCTTGTTCGTTTACTGGGATTGATACTGAAGCATCCCCTGTTGTTGCTGGTCCGACTACACCGACCACTTTTTCAGAAGCTAATTTCTTCGCTACTGAAGCTACTTCTGTTTTGTCTGATTTGTTATCGTATGAAACGTATTTTAATTCCTTATCTAATAACTTCCCTTTTTGTTCAACGGCTAATTGAGCACCGTTGTTCATAGAAGAACCGTAAGTCGCTACGTTCCCTGTTAACTCGAAGTTCCCTCCGATTTTGACTGTATTACTATCTGCTGCGTTTCCACAACCTGCTAAAATTGCTGCAACCACAGCGCCTAATGTGAATTTCTTTAATTTCATAAGATCCCTCTTTTCATGGATGAATTTTTAAACTTGAAAGTAGTATATAATATTCTGACAATTCATGCAATAGAAATCTATAATTTTTTTGAAAAAATATTTTGTTTACATTTTTATCGTTTTCACTTTCAAGATTCTTAGAACTATTTTCATTTTTTTCTAGTTAGAAATAAGTATTATTTACACCTAAAGTGTGATATATTGTATTTTAGCAATTTAGTGTGTGACACAACTAACAAGAAAAGGGAGAAAGAAATGAGAGCATTACTTTCAAAAAATCAAAACCGACAAATCGATATTGTCGACTATTTAGTCCAAGCAAACGGCTGGGTTCATATCGACGAACTCGCAAAAACTTTTAAAGTCTCTACTCGTGCCATCAAAATCGACCTCGCATTTTTACGCGATAAAATCGATGGACTCGACATCCTCTTCTCAACGAATGGGGTGCGTATCGAATTACCGGAGAATTTAAGTACCGAAGTCGTCTATCCTTATTATTATTCACATTCTATTTGCTACGAAATTCTGGAACAATTATTCTTACACGAAGAAACCACTGTTGCAGAAATGACACAAAAACTGTTCATTACGACTTCAACATTGAATCGTTACATTCAAAAAATCAATAATAGTTTAAAGAAAAAATTCGATTTCCAAATCTCGAAGAAAAACTTGCAATTTATTGGAAATGAACAAGACATTCGGTTCTTCTTCGTTCAATACTTTGCTGAAAAAACTGGCTTCTTCGAATGGCCATTCGACTTTGTAGACGAAGCTTCTCTAGAAAAAATTCTAGTAGACCTCTTCAAGTCTTCGAACTTCCCACAAAGCTTTGAAGGATACCGTGTCTTCAAGATGATTTTTACGGTTAACTTCTTCCGATCTTATCAAGGGCATTTCGTACAAAACTTCGAAAGCAAAGATAAATTCTATGATTACTACAATCAATTAGATGGCTTAGACGAAATCGTTGAACAATTCGTTAAAGAAACAGGAATCATGGTCACTCCAGAAATTCTCGAGCAATCCTTCTCGATTTTCTTACAACCGCACTTCTTCTTAACGGTTGAAGAGTTCTCGGCCGCTCGTCAGGAAAAAGTTCGTGACCGCCTATCCTTCGATACATTAGTCACAAATATTCAAAGTCTTGAAAAACGTTACGACTTGAAATGCGAAAACTATGATTTACTATTATGGCACTTACACAACACGTCTCAATTAGAACGGATTGAAGTGCACTCAGACTTCATCTTATTCGATAAGAAGAAACCATTGATGAACTTCTTCAAGTCGCTTTCGCCTGAGTTCTACAATGATGTTGCAGCACTTCTTGAAGAGTACCAACAAGAAATCAAGAACGTGAAGCGTCAAAGAAATATCTCGCACTTGATTTACACGTTCTACACGCACTGGGAAGGTCTCATTCCTCAGTTGCAAGCCAAGCAAGAGAAAATCAAGGTGTTGATTTTGAATGACTTTGACGAGTACTATCCAAAATTCTTGGCATCGTATTTAGAACACAACGCGGCAAACCGCTTCGAGTATCATACGTATGATCAGCTTGAAATCTCGTTAGATATTCTAGAAAAATCTGATTATAAGATTATTTTGAGCAACTTTGCTCTTCCAAAAATCAAAGGTAAAACGGTGATTTGCTCGCATGATTTGAGTATGATTGATCTTGTCAACGAGTTGAATAAACAATAGAAAGATGCCCCTGCAATGCAGGAGCATCTTTCTATTGCATTCCGCTTTTTTACTATAGATAAAAAGATAAAACTTACATTTTTTCTTACAATCCCCTTAGAACTGTTGCGGATTTGCTTTATAACTACTGCAATGGGGCAACGGATTGAGCCTTTCGTCTCAATTCCTACCAAGCTTCAAACTGACTCTACGGGTTTCACCCTAGAGTCAGTAATTCACATTGGTTGCCATCCCCCATTGCTGTTGTTATAAAACCGCAACGTTCTTTGGGATTGTAAGAAAATTGAATTTTTTTGTAAAAAAGTGAAGTGCTAGAAACAGCGCTGTGATGAGGTTTTGAGCGGAAGGCGGAGATAAGGGGTTGGTGCTGGGGATGAGTCATTGTGGCTAAAAAACGTGATAGGTACGGTCTTTTTGTAGAGGCAAGAGTCCTTCACGTAACTTGCCCGAAATTCACTTATAAGTGAATTTTGGGCAACTAGATCTCGCGTATAAAAAAATTGCTTGGAGAATACTCTCCAAGCAATTTCTAATTCAATTATTTTACTTCTGTATACCCAATCGCTTCTAATTTTTGTGTTGCTGTAGCAAAGTCCGCAAACGTTGTTGAAATAACACGTGCGTCTTTAAGTTCCATCTTGCCCTCTTCATTCGTTATAAGATTTGTAAATCCAACCGCATACACGTTTTTGAATCCAAAGCTAGTTTCCACTTGAAGCGTCATTACTAAGTTCCCATTACCGCGAACAATCTCATCCCCATACGAATATGAATTATCCACATTATTCGCTAGACCACGATAATAAGTTTTATCAAATGTCACCTTATCATTTCCGCTAAATTTCTTATTCACTTCTTCTTTTAGTTTTGCAATAATTTCGTCTTTGTTCTTAGCGTCATCAAGTTTTTCAGCAACTGTCTTCAATCCTTTAACAGGAAGTGTGAAGCTTCCGTCGCCTTCTAATACATAACCTCTGTCTTCTAATAAGTTAGCGAAATTACCGTCTAACACGATTTTGGCATCTTTTCCATTTTCTAATTTGCCATTGTTTTCAACTTTGAAACGTAAGAATGACAATTTAGAATCTGTCACATGAACTTCTGCACGGCCACCTTTGTTAAAGCCTTCCACTTCTAATGAAGTAATTTTCGCTAATTCTTCAGCCGTTAATTTTTTCGCTTCTTTTAATCCGCTGACTTTCACTTTTGTTTCTTTTGGAAGGTTAAAGTATTTTTCAGCATCTTTATCTGAAGAGAATGTGAAAGTAATTTCGTCGTCGTTTGATAATCCCTCTGTCTTACTTGGTGTTACTTTCACTTTTGTTGCAGCAACACGAACTTCTGCTTCAGTTTTCGCATCTGCTTTAGGGTTTGCTACTAAGAACTCTTTTACTAACTCTTGAGTATCTACTTGATATACAAGTTCCCCTTTTGTATCTAACCCGGTAAAAGTTGTTTTGATAGATTCACCAGCGTCTACTTTTTTCACGCCACAAGCAGCAAGTACTACAGTCGCTACTAAACAGAATAATGTTAACAGTCTTTTTTTCATGATTCCCTCCTGAAAAGCTTTTCTTTTTTTGATTACTTTCACCATTATAAGTTCTATTACAGTATTTTTCAATACCGTTTTGGAGTAACTTGCGCTTCTTTTTCGTTCGTGCTAAGGTAAATCTAACGAACTTTTGACACATCGGAGGCTTTATGAATCAGAAAATCCCCGTATGGAAAACCATCCGCTTTACATTAAGCAATTTGATGCAGAACAGCTGGATGTATTTACGCAATTCCATCTTTTTACAATTTTTTATTTCCGTGTTTGGATTTGGCTTTTTAACACTTATTTTTCGTGGAATGCTCTTTATGACGGGGCAATCCAATTTAAATTTCTCGAATTTTAAGACCGTTTTATTAAGCCCTTGGTCCATTCCATTATTCATTTTATATTTACTCGCATTCGCGTTTCTCATTTTCATGGAGTTCTCGATACTGATCTTCATGATTTACGGAACGATTCGCGGTATTCATTTTTCATGGCGCAGTAGCATTCAAAATGCATTTAGTGAACTCAAGCAATTATTGAACGGTCATTTTATTACGTTCTGGCTTTATTTTTTAACACTCTTGCCGATTATTAATATTGGGGAATTAACATTTATCTCGAAAAAAATCGCGATTCCCGAATTTATTACGGATGAAATCACTAAGACGAGCAGCGGAATGATTGTTTACACCGGACTGATTGTTGTCCTACTCTACTTTCACGCACGAAGCGCCCTGGCGATTCCACTTCAGATTCTTACTGACCAGCCTTTTACAAAAAATATTGTCACAAGCTGGAAGTTGACGAAGAAGAATACTGTTCGGTTGCTCTTTATTTCGGCAGTTGTCGAAGGGGTCCTTGCGATTCTCGTTATTTTTATCTCCCTTGGAAGTGTCGCCCTCGTTGAATTTCTAGACCCAAATGGCTCGAATACGCTTCTTTTAAGTAGTGTCCTCGCCATTGCCAAACTGCTTCAAGGATTCATCATACTCTATACGAAGATTGCTACGTTTATTTTTATGACGAAAATCATTCATGAGCATAAATTAGCTTCACTTGAAGTGTATCATCACCATGAGGAAATTAAACATAAGCGTAAAATCGTGACTGCCTTTGCTCTTCTCTTCGTAACAGGAAGCGGGGTTCTCACAACGCTCTCCACCTATAGAACGGAATCAGCCAACGACCCTATCATCATCGGTCACCGCGGATATGTTAGTGAAGCCGTTGAAAACTCGATTGAAGGATTAAAAGCGGCCAAAGAAGCCGGCGCCAACATGGTGGAGATGGATATTCTCCTCACAAAAGACAATCAATTCGTCGTTATGCACGACTATAACTTGAAACGATTAGCAGGTCTAAATAAACGCGTTCAAGACATGACTCTTGACGAAGTTCACGGTCTTCCCATCGAACAAGACGGATTCACGAGTCACATCCCTACTTTTGAAGAGTTTTTCAAAGCAGCCAAAGAAATTGGCATGCCGCTTGTTATCGAGCTCAAACCACATGGCGGCGAGCCTGCCAACTACGTAGATCTTTTCATCGCAAAATACAAAGAACTCGCCATCGACAACTCAAACAAAGTCATGTCACTTGATTTGAAAGTCATGGAAGAACTCGAGGCAAAAGCGCCTGAAATCACGACTGGTTTCGTAATTCCAATCCAATTTGGCGGCTTCGGAGACGCGAAGGTGGATTTCTACGTGGTGGAAGATTTTTCTTACCAGGAACTGGCAGTCCTTCATGCGCAGGAGACAGGACATGAGGTGTTTGTCTGGACCATCAATACGGATGAAGCCCTCGAGAAATACGTGGATACTCCCGTTAACGGCATCATCACAGACCAAGTCGCGCTCGCTAAAGCCATTCAACAAGAGCACAAAACCAACAACAGTTTAATGGACCGCTTCTTACGCACGTTAAATGTGAGCTTCGCTAAATAAAATAAAAACACTACTAGCTCCTTCGGAGGCCTACATAGTAGTGAGAACAGCTGCACCGGATTGAGCCGAAGTCTCAATTCCTACCGAATTTCAAACGGACTCTAGAAAATAAATTTCCAGAGTCCGTAATTCTCTTCGGTTGCACTCGCTATTCTCACTACTATAGTCTCCGAGGAGCTTTCGTGTTTTTATTTCGGCGCTTTTAAACTGCGTAAAATCTGTGCATGAAACATTGTTGGGTGAATTTTTGAATGGACTAGCAAATGCGACTTGGTCTGTGTGAAGCGTATTTCTGGATGGCAGGGACAGGAACAGAGGCGGAACGTGCATGGCACTTTCTTCTCCGTCCTAGCCTTTCCTGGAGGACAATCTTTGAAGCACTTGTCTAACTGAAGAGGAAATTAAAAAGGCTTTGTTCCAATAAAAAGATGAAGGTGCTTCGAATAAAATAAGCGGAGGACTTTCCAGACTCTATAGTAAAAGCTATAAGGATTTGCAGCCGAAATGAATTAGAGGGGCACTGCGGTTTATCCGCAATGCCCCTCTTTGAAGTTCGGCAGGAGTTGAGACTTTGGCTCAACCCGGTGCCCTTATAGCCTTTACTATGAAGATGTCTAGGAAAGTCCGAAGCTTATGACTGCTCCACCCTATTTCATCTTTTTATTGGAACAAAGTTCCTTTTAACCAATTTTTGTAACGCCGCCCATGTATGGTACAAGTACTTCAGGGATTGTCACGCTACCATCTTCATTCTGATAGTTCTCAAGGATAGCTGCCACAGTACGTCCTACTGCCAATCCTGAACCATTTAATGTGTGCACCAATTCAATCTTGCCGCTGTCTTCACGACGGAAACGAATTTTCGCACGACGCGCTTGGAAGTCCACACAGTTTGAGCAAGAACTAATTTCACGGTAAGTATCTTGCGCTGGAATCCACACTTCAACGTCATAAGTCTTCGCTGCTGAGAATCCCATATCACCAGTACATAACACGATTGTACGGAATGGTAAGCCTAATCCGCGTAATACGTCTTCTGCGTTATCTGTCATTTTTTCTAATTCATCGAATGAATCTTCTGGTTTTGCGAATTTCACCATTTCTACTTTGTTAAATTGGTGAAGACGGATTAATCCACGAGTGTCGCGGCCCGCACTACCAGCTTCAGAACGGAATGATGGGCTAAGCGCTGTGAAGTAGATTGGTAATTGCGCTTCGTCTAAGATTTCGTTTGCGTAGTAGTTTGTAAGTGGAACTTCTGCTGTTGGGATTAATGTTAAGTTGCGTTCGTCTGTTAATTGGAACACATCTTCTTTGAATTTAGGGAATTGACCTGTACCGTACATTGATTGTTCGTTGACCATGTATGGTGTGATCATTTCAGTGTAGCCATGTTTTTCAACGTGTAAATCAAGCATGTAGTTGTAGATGGCACGTTCTAGGCGAGCTCCAAGGCCTTTATAGTATAAGAAACGGCTTCCTGATACTTTCGCTCCACGTTCGAAGTCTAAGATATCTAAAGCTTCTGCCACTTCCCAGTGAGGTTTTGGTTCGAAGTCGAATACGCGAGGAGTTCCTTCACGGCGAACTTCTACGTTTTCTGTTTCATCTGCCCCTACTGGAACGCCTTCTGCAGCTGTGTTTGGTAAGCGAGATGCGATGTATTCTACTTTTTCTTCCACTTCGGCTAAATGAGCGTCTGTTGCTTTGATGTCTTCGCCGACTTGTTTCATTTCAGCGATTTTCTCTGTTGCGTCTTCCTTGTTACGTTTTAGAAGAGAGATTTCCTCTGTCACCGTATTACGGTATTGTTTTAATTGTTCTGTCTTTGTGATTAAAGCGCGACGTTCTTCATCTAAGTCACGTAACTCTTCTACTGTTGCGCGGTCAACTCCACGGTTTCCTAGCGCTGTAGCCACTTCTTCAAAATTTTCACGAATGCGTTTGATATCTAACATCGTTTTCCCTCCATTTTGTGTTTTCTGTATAAAAAAATACTCCGTCCCAGACAATTGTCTAAGGGACGAAGTAGAGTAATTTTCTTCGCGGTACCACCCGGTTTCAATGTTTCCATTGCGCTCATTTATGGGATAACGGTTTTCTCCGGATAGCTTAATCAATGTTTTCGCTCTCGCACCGTATGTGGATTCGCTGGTCTCTCTTTACTAGTTTTCACCAACCACTAGCTCTCTACAAAAGGATCGCAGGTACTATTCATACTGTATCATTTGTCTAAAATTGTACACGTCTCTAGTGAAAAGTGCAAGCCTTTTAGCAAAAATTCCTACTCAGAAACTTCAGGTGAGAAGACACTTTGGATTTTATTCCAAATACCACCAAAGAAGTCTTGAACTTTTTGAACCATTTGGCCGATAAATCCTTTCGCTCCACGCATGCTTTCAGTCACGACGTTAGAATTTTCTACATCGAATGCGGCTAAGGCTTCCACCGTTCCGTGGTCCTTGCCATCGACATAGCCAAGGTTTTCACCTGGCATCTCAAAATTCAACGTCCCTACTGTTTGCCCTGCTGTCACAGGGGCTTTCACTTTGCCATCTTCCGTCTTCACATCGTCAGAAGGTGTAAATGAAATCTTAATTTGGCTCAGCGCTGTTCCTTTTGGCACGGCCGCAATAAAGGTTTTTCCGTAATCCACACCAAGCGTTTCTTCCGTTCCACCTTCTAATTGGATAGGCGCCAAGTTTTGAACCGATTTTCCAGGCGCGCCGACAAGCAAGCCTTCATATTTTTTGAACACTTCATCTAATAAATGTCTTGTTACTTTGAAACGATTGAGTGGTTCTTTAGATCCCATAGATACGACAATCACCGAGAAGCCGTTACGTGTGGCAGTCGTTGTAATCGACGCACCGCTGGCATCACTCGTTCCTGTCTTCAACCCTGTTACCCCTTCGTATTCGAAGAGTAGCCCTGGAAGAAGGTAGTTAAAGTTATCCATCTTCGTTGTTCCTGAACTATTTGGCCGGAATGTTTGTGTTGGAATCGATGATACTTTTAAAATTTCAGGGAAATCATTCACCAAGTTCTTTGCGATAATCGCCACCGAACGGGCTGACATGCTATTTTCATCTTCATCACCATATGACGGATTCTTATCCGCTCCACCGTATTTATTCGGTAGCCCCGTTACATTGATGATGGTTGCGTCTTTAATGCCCCACTCATCGAGTTTGGCTTTCATTCGTTCAATCCAGTTAGCTTCGGAACCTCCGATATATTCGGCCACTGCTAATGTTGCGGCGTTGGCTGAATAGATAGAAATCGCATCAAATAATTCTTTAATCGTGTATTTTTCACTTGGCAAAAGTGGTACGTTGGATAAGCTATAGTTCGCACTCAGTTGATGAACGCGGTCGCTTACTGGGATTTCTGTTTCCCAAGTCACTTCTCCATTTTTTATCGCTTCTAAAATTAAATATTGTGTAATCATTTTACTCATGGAAGCAATCCCGCGAACTTCATCTTGATTGTTTTGCATCAAAATTTTTCCGCTCGTTTGCTCGATTGCGATGTAGCTTTGTACATCTTGAATCGCAGCTGCTTCCTCTTTTGCTTTTGCGTCATCTTGCGCATAAATTGCTGGTGTTACCGTTGTTGCTCCTACAGCGAAAATGCTGAGTGCACAGACGATTTTCTTCACCCATGTACGAGGACTTTTCATTATGTATATCTCCTAATTTCTCTCAAATCTGCTTACTAATGTTACCGAAAATTGAAGGGAAAAACAATGGTAAACTGATTAATCTTTTATTACAAAATAGGAAGGATTTTTTAATCTCATATTCGGTTTTTGTTCGAGCAATTTTCCATATTCCCACCCTTATGCGATTCGTCATTTTTTGATGTATTACAGCGTTGTAATATTCGAAAAAATCACCCTGATAGAATTAAATAAACATCCTTCGTTTTTTATTTTTTCAGATTCATAAAAATTCCCATCTTTCGCAACAATTTTAATTGTAAGCGCTTGATATAATGGTTTTACAATATTAAGGAGGGATGAAAATGAAAGTAGTCGTTGCTATCGATTCATTAAAAGGTAGCTTATCTTCACTGGAAGCAGGTCAGGCCATCAAGGAAGGCGTTCAGGTCGTATACCCCGAAGCTGATGTGGTTGTTCGCCCACTTGCGGATGGTGGTGAAGGAACGGTCGAAGCATTAGCCATCGGGATGGGAGGTGAACTCGTTCATGTGAGTGTCACTGGACCGCTTGGAGAACCCGTAACTGCTCAGTACGGAATCTTAAAAGCGGACGGAACACGTCCAAAAACGGCGATTATCGAAATGTCTGCAGCCGCTGGAATTACGCTGGTTCCTGATGACAAGCGCAATCCAATGCACACGACGACATACGGTGTCGGCGAATTAATTAAAGATGCCATCGATAATGGTTGTCGTCATTTTATCGTGGGAATTGGCGGCAGTGCCACAAACGATGGTGGTATCGGGATGTTACAAGCACTCGGATATGAATTTCTAGATACAGAAGGTGCTCCTGTTGGGTACGGAGGCGCAGGTCTTCAATCGATTGCTTGCATTAAGACTGATAATGTTCTAGCAGAATTGAAAGACTGTACCTTCCGCGTGGCTTGTGACGTAACGAATCCGCTCTGTGGTCCAATGGGCTCAAGTGCCATTTACGGTCCACAAAAAGGCGCCACTCCTGAAATGGTAGAAGAACTCGACGAGGCACTTCTCCACTATGCAGAATTGTCGAAAGAAACCTTTGACCA
>CALALK010000321.1 GCA_937923125.1 uncultured Carnobacterium sp. | reverse complement strand
AGGAAATGACACAGTTTTATCTCTAACAACCGATGTAGTAGTACGTTTATCAGGGGTTCAGGAATTTGCAACAGAAACACGTCAAAAAAGAGATGAACTCGTGAATCAAATGAAAGATATTGAGGGCGTAAAAGTCACTTCGTCAGATGGTGAAAATGCAATAGGTTTCACTATTGAAATAGATGTGAAGAAGTTCAAATTGGATGACGCAGAAAGTCGTGAAAAAGCGCCAAGTTTGTATCAAACAATGGATACCGCACTGATTAAGAAAGATGATAAAGTCAGCTTTTCAGCCTCTAAAGAAAGCATTGAACGACTTGGACTTGAAGAGCAAAAAGAAGAGAAATAAATATAGAAGAACTTGGGTTACGGCAAACGTAATCCAAGTTTTTTATTGGAGGAACAGCATAAATTCACCTTTTTAAGGCAGAGAGATTGCCTAAGTGGCGGTGAGGTGCTACAATACAAACATAAATAACATTTTCGGGGCAAGGTGAAATTCCTGACCGGTGGTATAGTCCACGAGCCAATTGGCATGATCTGGTGCAATTCCAGAACCGATAGTATAGTCTAGATGTGAGAAAATGGCACTATTTCAACAAGTCTATTTGACGAGCAGTATTGAAAGGTCCATTTCAATGCTGCTTTTTTCTTTGAAACTGAGAAACAGTGCAATTTCCTTCGCCCTATGAAGGAGGACGTACCATGAGTACAAATGTAAGAAAGTCGAACAGAACATCGGCTAAAAAAATTGTTCTAGTAGGAGTTTTTGGTGCGATTAGTACCGTGTTAATGCTGTTGTCATTCAACGTACCGTTTATCCCAACATTCGTGAAGCTCGACTTCTCGGATTTACCAGTATTGCTGGGTGGATATCTTCTTGGACCATTGCACGGAAGCTTGATTGCGCTCATCAAAGTGTTGCTAAACTTCTTCTATAATGGGTCAATGACCTTTGGAATCGGAGAGACAGTGAACTTAATCGGTAGCTTAAGCTTTATGTTACCAGCAGTGCTTTACTATCAACGCCGCCGTAATTTTAAATCAGCGGTGATTAGCTTAGTCATCGGTACGATTTCAGCGACAGTGGTGTTACTGCTAGCGAACTATTTCGTGATGTTCCCACTTTACGCAACAGCGATGAACTTCCCAATGGAAAAAATCGTGGCTGCAGCACATGCGTTAAACCCATTTGTAACAGACTTAGGGTCATTAATGGCATTTGCATTGCTTCCATTTAATATCGTGAAGTTTGGCCTAAATAGCGTACTTGCGATGTTAATGTACAAGCGTTTAGCACAAACCTTAAAATTAGAACATTAATCTAGAGTCGGGCTTCGTACCCGGCTTTTTGTTTAGAGGAAAATTTCTTCTATATAATAGTAGAAAACTGCTTAAAAATTTCCAGAAACTCTTTATTTCCAATAGCAATCTATGAAAAAATGAGGTAGGATAGATAAGAATGAGGTGAACCAATGAAAGGAAAAACATGGACTAAGTTGCAACAGTTCATCGTTGCACTGAGCGCCGTTCTCATGGGAATGAGCGGTTATTTAACCATTACACAAGGAACATTATTTGGACTAGCGGCACCGACCGTTTCCATTCTATCCATCTTCTTTAGTAGTTTATTACTTTGGCTCTTTGTCGCAACAGACTGGCCGAGTGTTCTCTGCTATGTGATGTTAGGCATCGGGATGCTTCCTGGAGTGAATTACTCACAGATTTTCAGTCTGTCGTTTGGGAATACAACCTTTGTCTTTTTACTATTTACATTTTTAATGACTTATGCTTTGGAACAAACGCCCGCACTGAGACGATTCGTCGCGCGTTCACTCGGTAGCTCCTTTGCAGGGAAGTCTCCATGGCATTTTATCGGGGCCTTTTACACGAGCGTTCTTGCCATTAGCCTCTTTATTTCGCCGACGATTCTGTTTATGATTGTCTTCCCGATTTACGAGGAAATCATGGCCGTTCTTGGGTTGAAAAAAGGAGATAGAGAAGCTTCAGTACTCCTGATCGCACTTTTTGCCACGGTGGCAATTGGTACTGCGATGACGCCAATCAACCACGTCTTCTCTGTGACCGCCATGGCGCTTTACAAGAGTGCAACAGGAATCGCGATTTCCAACGCGCAATATATGATGATTGGAATTCCAGCCGGACTCGTGCTCTTTATCGCGATGGGAGTTGTTCTTAGAACGATTTGGAGAGTGGATTTGTCAAACGTAGAAATGAAACCACTCGAATCCCTCGAAGCACTCCCTGCCAAATCAAAGCGCGAAACCGCAACAGTGCTGATTTTCATGGGAGTCGTTTTATTATGGGTACTTCCAGAACTCGTAGGAGGATTCTTACCGGACGTTGCGGCCTTTCTAAAA
>CALALK010000320.1 GCA_937923125.1 uncultured Carnobacterium sp. | reverse complement strand
AGCCAACTCCGAACCCAGAGCCAACTCCGAACCCAGAGCCAACTCCGAACCCAGAGCCAACTCCGAACCCAGAGCCAACTCCGAACCCAGAGCCAACTCCGAACCCAGAGCCAACTCCGAACCCAGAGCCAACTCCGAACCCAGAACCAACACCAACACCAGACCAACCAGCTGTAGAATTACCTCTATACGAAACAGATGGTGTGAAGGTAACGGTTGATAAGGAAAAAGGTATTGCGAGATTTGAAGACGAAAACGGAGATACTCCAGTAGTCGTTGAAGTACCAACTAAACTTCTTGATAAGAACATCAAGATGCTTAAAGTTGAAAAAGTGAACGAAACAATTAAAGGTCTTGAAGGAAAAGAATATCAAGGTTATGAAATTACTTTCGTTGACAAAGATGGTAAAGCAGTTCGTGTTGAAGGGGATGCTAAAGTAACATTCCCAGTTGATAAAGAAGTAGATGGTGCATACTTCGTATCAAGCGATACAAAAGAAGTGAAAGAAAAAGTTGAATTCTCTAACGGAGAAAACAAAGTCGTTACACTTAACGTTAAACACTTCAGTTTATACGCAGTTACATTCAAAGTTGTTGCTAGTGAAACACCAGTAACTCCAACTACTCCAGCAACACCTGCAACACCAACAACACCTGCAACTCCAGCAGCACCTACTACACAAGTAGCAGCAGCTCCAAGTGCAGCCCAAGGAGAAAATAAACCAGCTCCAGCGCCTGCAGCAGGTGAAGCAAAAGAAACATTACCAAATACAGGGGTAGAAGATGTAACTCCAGGAATCATTGGAGGAATTCTTGCAGCTCTTGGTGGATTAGGCCTAGCCGTTCCTAAAAAAGGTAAAAGAGACTAGGAATGAACGAAAATATCGAATGCATTGGACACTCCTAACCGGTCCAAACCATTTGAAAAAGTAGTCTGCCCTCAAACCGGTTCACAATGTGAGCCGGTTTTCTCTTTTTGTAGATGGAAAATCTTGCAAAATCGTTTCAAATAGCGTAAAATTTATCTATTCGATGAAGAGAACAAATTGTATAAATATACTTTGTAGAGAGCCAATTATTGGTGGAAGATTGGCAGTCCCTGTTTATAGCAAGAATCATCTCTTAGAAACTTTTCTGAAATACGAATTAGAGTAAGAAGAGTCGCTTAAATGGCGTTAACAATTTACCAAGGCAAACAAAATATTTGTTTGTAAATTTGGGTGGTACCGCGGATATGATTTCGCCCCTGCAACTTGGCAGGGGCTTTTTTTATGCTCAACGGTCAAAAGAAGAAAAAAGCAGTCAAACAAAGGAGGAAATTCAATGAAGATGAAGGAAACATTGCAAATTGGGAAAACAGAATTCCCAATGCGTGGGAACTTACCAACAAAAGAAGTGGATTACCAAAAAGAATGGGAAGAAGCAGACGTTTACGGACAACGTCAAGCAAAGAATGAAGGGAAACCATCATTCGTACTTCATGATGGACCACCATATGCCAATGGTGCGGTTCATATGGGACATGCCTTAAACAAGATTTCGAAGGACTTTATCGTTCGTAGTAAATCAATGAGTGGATTCCGTGCACCATTCGTACCAGGATGGGATACACACGGACTTCCAATCGAGCAAGCTTTAGCAAACGCTGAAGGGGTTGACCGTAAGAAATTATCAATCGCTGAATTCCGTAAATTATGTGCGGAGTACGCATTACGTCAAGTGGACAACCAACGTGCTGAATTCAAACGTTTAGGGGTTACAGGTACATGGGATAAACCATACTTAACACTTCAACCTGAATTCGAAGCAGAACAAATTCGTGTATTTGGTAAAATGGCTGAAAATGGCTATATTTACAAAGGATTAAAACCAATTTACTGGTCTCCATCAAGTGAATCTTCACTTGCGGAAGCTGAAATTGAATATAAAGATGTAGAAAGCCCATCAATCTATGTGGCGTTCAAAGTGAAAGACGGAAAAGGTGTTGTCTCTGATGATGCGTCATTCGTTATTTGGACAACTACCCCTTGGACACTTCCAGCAAACTTAGGGATCTTCGTGCATCCTGACTATGAATATGTAGAAGTGAAAACTGATAAAGGAAACTTCGTCGTAGCTAAAGAATTAGTGAACTCACTTGCTGAAACATTAGGTTGGGAATCTGTTGAAGTATTAAAAGAATTCCGTGGAACTGAATTGGAATATGCGACAGCATGGCATCCATTCTACGAACGTGAATCACTTGTAATGCTTGGTGACTACGTAACTCTTGATGCCGGTACTGGTTTAGTTCACTCAGCTCCTGGACACGGGGAAGACGACTTCTACTATTCACGTAAATACAACTTAGATGTATTATCACCAGTGGATAACCAAGGACATTACACTGCAGAAGCTCCTGGTTTTGAAGGAATGTTCTATGCAAAAGCAAACAAAGTCATCACAGACCTATTAGCTGAAAATGGTTCATTACTAAAACTAAGCTATTTCGTGCATAGTTACCCACATGACTGGAGAACGAAGAAACCAGTCATCTTCCGTGCAACTCCACAATGGTTTGCGTCAATTGATGCTTTCCGTCAAGATATCTTAGATGTGATTGAAAATGATGTGAAATGGTACCACCCATCAGGGCAAGTACGTATTTACAACATGGTTCGTGACCGTGGCGACTGGGTCATCTCTCGTCAACGTGTATGGGGTGTTCCACTTCCTGTATTCTACGGTGAAAACGGAGAACCAATTATCACTCCAGAAACAATTGAACACGTTGCGAAATTAGTGGAAGAATTCGGTTCTGATGTATGGTTCGAGCGTGAAGCAAAAGACCTATTACCAGAAGGATTCACACATCCAAGCAGTCCAAACGGCACATTTACAAAAGAAATGGATATCATGGACGTATGGTTCGACTCAGGTAGCTCACATGCTGGTGTATTAAGTATTCGTCCAGAATTAACATTCCCAGCTGATTTATACTTAGAAGGATCAGACCAATACCGTGGATGGTTCAACTCAAGTTTAACAACAAGTGTAGCGGTTCATAAACAAGCGCCTTATAAAGCAGTTCTTTCTCAAGGGTTCGTAATGGACGGAGAAGGTAAGAAGATGAGTAAATCCCTAGGAAACGTCATCTCACCTGCAAAAGAAATGCAAACAAAAGGGGCAGACATTATCCGTCTATGGGTATCTTCTGTGGACTACGAATCAGACGTACGTATCAGTACTGAAATCTTAAACCAAGTATCTGAAGCATACCGTAAGATCCGTAACACAATGCGCTTTATGTTAGCGAACACTACAGACTTCGAACCATCTAAACATGCCGTAGCGTTTAAAGACCTACGTACTGTTGACCAATATATGATGATTCGTTTCAATGATGTTGTGAAGACAATTGAAGAAGCATATGAAAAATATGAATTCTCAACAATTTATCAAACAGTGATGAACTTCTGTACCGTTGATTTATCACAATTCTACTTAGACTTTGCAAAAGACGTTGTGTATATCGAACACGAAGATAACTACGAACGTCGTGCAATGCAAACAGTCATTTACGATATCCTAGTGAAATTAACGAAATTACTAAGCCCAATCTTAGTTCACACGAGTGAAGAAGTTTGGAAATACTTGAAGGAAGAAGAAGCTTATGTTCAATTAGCTGAATTCCCAACAGTAGAAAGCTACGAAAATACAGAAGAAGTATTAGCTCAATGGGCTGAATTCTTCAAAGTTCGTAACACTGCTTTGAAAGCTTTAGAAGAAGCTCGTAACGAGAAATTAATCGGTAAGAACTTCGAAGCAAAAGTAACGCTATATCCATCTAATGAAGTTCGTACTTTATTAGAAGGCTTAAACACAAATGTAGCTCAATTATTCATCGTCAGTGAATTAGAAGTGGCTCAAGAAGGCGTTGAAGCTCCTGCAAATGCAGTTGAAGGCGAAGGCGTGAAAGTCGTTGTTGAACATGCCAAAGGTGAAACATGTGAACGTTGCCGTGCTGTGAAGATTGAAGTAGGAACATTAGAAGATGCTCCGACTTTATGTAATCGTTGTGCTGCAATTGTGCGTGAACACTTCCCAGAAGCATTAGTTCCTGAAGCAGAATAATAAAAATTTAACTGAGTCGAAGGCATTCGGCTCAGTTTTTTTCAAATTGTGTTCAAAAAGTAGATCTATTAGAGAGGTGAATTAGACTAAGTCTAGTTAACCTCTTTTTTTAGCGTTCTATCAATGTTTTTGCCACTTAAAATAAGATTTTTCTGTAAATAAAAGGAAATTTTGCTCTCCATATTTTCTTTATAATTAAATCGAAATCATACTTATTTAGCATTTTAACTATACTTTTAATAGATTAATTTCATAAGTCTGTCAGGAAATTTTCTTAACCAGTTTAGATAATGTCTAATGTAGGAAAGGGATTTCAGAATTTCCTTTCTTAAAATTAAAGAAGAAATAGGAGAACAAATATGCAAAAAGTACGTAATAAACAAAAAGGTATGATTGCAGGAGCAAGAGTATTAGGAGCAAGCCTAATCTTGAGCACAAGTCTGTTAGCGCCATTCGCAACAGTTTATGCAGAAACGGGTGAAGGAAGAGTTCCTAATGTAACACTGCCAACGGGTATTCCAACAAACTATGATTTAACATGGTTTGATGAGTTTGATGGGAACAAACTCGACAGAACAAAATGGGATTATTCTCTTTCAAGTTTCGATCCTAAAGCAAGAACGCAAATGCATTTCACAGATGACCCAGCAAATGTATCTTTAAAAGATGGAATCCTTCATTTAACGGCACTCTATACGCCGAAGCAATTGAAGTGGAATCCAGTTACTAAAAAGAATGAATGGGTAGACCGTGAGAATACTTATGTAGATTCAAAGACAAAACAAACGATCACTTATAAAGCGCCATTTACTTCTGGTGCGATTCAAACACGTGACCGTCACGGGAAAGTCCTTACGGAATTTGTAGGTGACTTCTATGCCGAATCACGGATTAAGTTACCATTAAGTGAATCTTCATGGGCTTCCTTCTGGATGACTGGTACAAAAGGCGGAGGCTCTCCAAAGAGTGGGGAGATTGATGTCTTCGAGTCTAAAGGATATGATCCGAAATTCATTCAAGCAAATATCCATACAGCACCAACTCAAGAGAAGGACGAGAAGAAAAAGAAGACACAGGAAAAGTATAGCGATCAATATAAAAAAGAACTCCCTAATAATGGAGATACGCAAACAGCTTTTCACACATACGGTGTCTTAAAAGAAGGAGATAAGGTAACTTTCTTCTATGATGGACAAGCAGTCTATACCCTAAAATACAGTCAGATAAAAAATAAGGAAGCATTTGTCAATCCTGAAAATGGATTTATTTTACGATTAACGCATATCGTAGGTGGTTCATTCGTGAAAGACTGGGAGAAAAACGGTACTCGTAACTATACAGACGCGATTCCTTACAAAGATAGTTATAAGGATGGTAGTCGTTCAGACATGCAAATCGATTATGTTCGCGTATGGCAACCAAATGCGAAACCTGTAACAACAGAAGCGCCAACGACGACTACAACAACTACAACTGTTGCGCCAACAACGACGACAACAACAACCGTTGCTCCGACGACGACAACAACGACGACAGAGGCACCAACGACGACAGAGGCACCAACGACAACGGAGGCACCAACAACTACAGTAGC
>CALALK010000319.1 GCA_937923125.1 uncultured Carnobacterium sp. | reverse complement strand
GGGTACTTCCAATTACAACTGCTGTGTTTATCATCTTCGGGGATAACATCGGAACATGTACAACAGCGTTAATTAGTAGTTTAGGGACTTCTCGTCGTGGAAAACAAGTGGCTTTATTCCATTTAATGATTAATGTCATCGGAACAGTTTACTTTATGCTTTTCCTTCGCGGTATTCTTGTGAATGTCGTTGAAGCTATTGATCCAGGAAATGTGGCTCGTCAAATCGCTAATGCGCATACGATTTTCAATATCGTTAACGTAATTGTCTTATTCCCATTCACAAATCTTTTAGTGAAGTTGATTCAAATGATTATTCCAGATGGAGAAGACGAAGAAGAAAGCATTACGCGTTATCTTGATAAACGTATCTTGGTAACTCCATCAATCGCGTTAGAAAACACAATGTATGAATTTGCTGCGATGGCACAAGAAACAAGTAGTGCTTTAGAAAATGCGATTGGAGCTGCTCGTACACGTGATAAGAAACTCGTGAAGAAAGCTCTTGAAAACGAGAAAAATATCAATGCGTATGAAAAAGCAATTGTGAAGTATTTAGTTGAAATTTCTCAACAAAGTGTATCTGCGAAAGACCAACAAACAATCGATGAGTTGTTTAGTACAGCAAACGATATTGAGCGTATCGGGGATCACGCAGAAAACATTGCAGACTTCGCAAAATCAATTATCGAACGCGAAATCTTCCTAGACGAAGATACAGCTCACGAATTAGATGGCTTGTACGCCCTTGTTCAAAAAGGATTCGCATTATCAATTGACGCCTTATCAACTGGTGATCAAGATAAAGTTCAACAAGCGATCCAAATCGAACGTGATATTGATAAACTCAAGATTGAAGTTCGCGATAAATACATGAAACGTATGAACAAAGGGATTGCTTCTGCTGAATCAGGTATCTTCGTAATGGACTTATTAAGTAACTTAGAACGTGTCAGCGACCACTTCAGAAATATTTCTGAAACGGTTGAACGCTTAAAACGTCCGGTTATTGTAACTGAATAATAATGTTAATCCGTAGGC
Organism: uncultured Carnobacterium sp.; assembly: GCA_937923125.1. GTDB lineage: Bacteria > Bacillota > Bacilli > Lactobacillales > Aerococcaceae > Granulicatella. The sequence continues at coordinate 4,660 of CALALK010000319.1, read as the reverse complement.
AAGTTTGTCTACGGATTTTTTTATAAAAAGTTAGTTATACCGTATACGGTATATTCCTTATACGGTATAATGTGTTTAGGAGGGATGTTTATGGGAGAAACATTTGAAATAAGTGAATCAAAATATGAGGATATTAAAGATTTTCCTTATGATGAATTGGTAAAAATATTAGCAATACTAACCATCATTGAAGAAGAAGGTCTTACTCCAGCCGTCTGGGAAAAATGGGGAGCAGGAAAGAATAAACGGGAGTATTTACGCTTTGAGGTTTCAAGAGACTATAAGGAGGGTGTACCAAATGGGACGATACCAGAAGAAATTATACACTATGTTAAATATTACGTATCCTAATTTTGTATCTGATTTTAATAAGGAGTATTCGAAGCAAAAGATTGCATTGCAGCTTGTAGAGTTACGCCTTGAAACCGGTCTTTCTCAAAGTCGCTATGCCGAAGAGAATCAGCTGTTACAAAATAAAATTTCTGCAATAGAAAAAGGGAAAACGAATCCACGCTTATCAACTATTATCGAAATGGCCGCGAAGAATGGATATAAGGTTGAACTGAAATTTACAAAGTAAGACACAGAATACTATTTGAGCTAGTCTACAGCAGACTAGCTTATTTTTTTGTAACAGTTAGTACAAAGGTTTAAAAAAGAGTAAGAGTATGATAGAATGAATCGAATTCATAAACAAAGGAGAACGAAATGTTAAAAGTACAAAATGTAAGTCTATTATTTTCAGACCGCAAATTATTTGACGATGTAAACATCACTTTTACACCAGGGAACTGTTATGGGGTTATTGGTGCGAACGGTGCCGGTAAATCAACATTCTTAAAAATCTTATCTGGAGAATTACAACCAACAACTGGTGAAGTGATTCTAGATCCACATGAACGTTTAACAGTCTTAAAACAAGACCACTTCGCATTCGAAGATGAACGCGTTATTGATACAGTAATCATGGGTCATAAACATTTATATGACATCATGAAAGAAAAAGACGCTATCTACATGAAAGAAGATTTCTCTGATGAAGATGGTATCCGTGCCGCTGAACTCGAAGGCGAATTTGCGGAATTAAACGGTTGGGAAGCAGAAAGTGATGCTTCACAATTATTACAAGGCTTAGGAATCACTGAAGACCAACACTACAAATTAATGAGCGAATTAGTCGAAGCAGACAAGGTTAAAGTGTTACTTGCGCAAGCCTTATTCGGTAAACCAGATGTTCTTTTATTAGACGAACCTACAAACGGTTTGGATGCAAAATCAATCGCATGGTTAGAAGAGTTCTTAATCAACTTTGATAACACTGTTATCGTTGTATCCCATGACCGTCACTTCTTGAACAAAGTATGTACGCATATGGCGGACGTTGACTTTGGTAAGATTAAATTATTCGTTGGTAACTATGATTTCTGGTTACATTCAAGTCAATTAGCTGCGAAATTATTAGCTGACCAAAACGCGAAGAAAGAAGAAAAAATCAAAGAGTTACAAGAGTTTATCGCTCGTTTCTCTGCGAACGCTTCTAAATCAAAACAAGCGACTTCTCGTAAGAAAATGTTGGATAAAATTACATTGGATGATATTCAACCTTCAAGCCGTAAATACCCATTCGTTGGATTCTCACCAGCGCGTGAAATCGGTAATGACTTATTATTAGTCGAAGGCTTATCAAAAACAATTGATGGCGAAGTGATTTTCGAAAACGTAAGCTTCCAATTATCAAAAGACGATAAAGTAGCCTTCTTAAGCCGTTCAGATATTGCGATTACAACATTATTCAAGATCTTAACAGGCGAAATGGAAGCAGACAGTGGTACATTCAAATGGGGTGTCACAACTAGTCAAGCATACTTACCAAAAGATATGACAGATGAATTCTCAAACGAGAACTTAAATATCTTAGAATGGTTACGTCAATACGCACCGGTAGAAGAGCAAGATAACACATTCTTACGTAGCTTCTTAGGTCGTATGTTATTCTCTGGAGACGATGTTATGAAACAAGTAACTGTTCTTTCAGGGGGAGAAAAAGTTCGTTGTATGTTATCTAAATTAATGCTTTCTAAAGCAAATGTGTTAATTTTAGACGACCCAACAAACCACTTAGACTTAGAATCAATCACTGCATTGAATGATGGCTTAATCGCCTTCAAAGGTTCATTACTATTCTCAAGTCATGACCACGAGTTCATTCAAACAACAGCAAACCGTATTATCGAAATTGGACCAAAAGGCATTGTGGACCGTCTTGGCTCTACTTATGATGAGTTCCTTGAAGATGAGGCTGTTCAAGCTCGTGTAGATGCTTTATATAACTAATAAGAATAGACCAGAAGCGTTAAAGTCTTCTGGTCTTTTTTCGGTATTTAGTGTAGGATAAGATTATTAGAGGAGGTATTCAAATGACAAAAATTTATTTTGCAAGTCCATTATTCTCAGAAATGGAATTAGCCTTTAACAAAGTTCTAGTAGAAAAGATTCGTAACCAGTTCCCGGGGGTAGAGGTATACTTGCCACAAGAACAAATGGCGATTAACGACAAGAGTTCTTATGCAGACTCAACGATGATTGCCCAATATGATACAGATGCATTATTAGAATCAGACTTAATGATTGCAGTTTTAGATGGTGCAGTGATTGACGTCGGTGTTGCCAGTGAAATTGGAGTAGCGTACCATGCGGATATGCCAATTCTTGGGTTATACACAGATAGCCGTCAACAAGGAGCGGATAATCCTCAAAAATTAGAGGCTTTACAAGAAGTAGCTGAGTCACAATTTAGCTATGTAAACCTTTATACAGCAGGCCTTGTGAAATTGCGCGGAGAGATTGTTTCTAGCAGCGATGAGCTCCTTGAAGCGCTAAAAGCATATCTTAAGGAATCATAAAAATGTAAACTTTTGTTACAATTCTGTAATATAACTGATACTTTCTCAATATGTTCCTAATGTAAAATATAGGTTAAGTTGGAGAAAGTGTGGTGATGATCACTTTTGAAAAAGATTAAAAATATTGTTCTGATTTTAATGGCTTTCTTATTAGTGTCTGGACCTTTAGCACCAAGCGTGTTTGCACAGGAATCAGATGTTCAAAAGCTAGAAGCACAATTAACTTCAGAATTACAAAAAGTGAATTCGAAATATCAAGAAATTGAAAGTTTAAACCAACAAATCGATTCTCTCAATAAAGAGAAAGAAACACTTGCTGAAAAGATTACGACTCAAGAAGCAAAAGTGGAAGAACGTAAACAAGTCGCATCTAAACGATTGCAACAAATTCAAGTTTCTGACTTTGTTTCTTACAGTATTTTACATTTACTTAATTCAGAAAGTATTTCAGATTTCTTAAATCGATTATTTGTGTTTCAACAATTATTCCAATCAGATGAAGAAGTGTTGAAGAACTTATCCGCGCAAGTAGCTGAATTATCGCGCCTACAAAAAGCAGCAGAACAAGCGTCAACTGACTTAGTCGCTAAAAAAGAACAACTTACTGCTGAAAGTCAAGCGTTTGAAAGTTCAGTAAATGATTTGAAAAAATTAATCGCCGATAACAAAGAAGCTCTTGCAAAAGTTCAAGAAGAAAAGAAAGAAACAGCTGGAGTTGTGGCATCAGCTATTACAGCAGTTGCACAATTAACTTCAGATAAACCAAATGTAGCGCCTGCTTCACAGCAAACACCAACTACTCAAGCTGCGACAGCTGAACCGGCTACAACGGTTGCTCAAACGCAAGCACCTGCGACATCAGAAACACCAACAACACAAGCAGCTGCATCAAGCAACCAATCTGGTGGAAGAACATTAAACGTTCAAGCGACTGGATATTCTTATAACGAACCTGGATTAAGCTATTACACAGCTACAGGAATCGATTTACGTAAGAATCCAACAGTAATCGCCGTTGATCCGAGCGTGATTCCTTTAGGAAGCTTAGTAGAAGTTCCTGGTTACGGAATTGCGATTGCAGGAGATACTGGTGGAGCGATTAAAGGCAATATCATTGACCTTCACTTCACAACAGTTGAACAAGCAAATCAATGGGGAAGACGTAACGTTACGATTCGAATTTTAAATTAAAATATAAACACACTATTCTTAATAATCATTTAAAGAAATAGTGTGTTTTTTTATTAAAGTGCTTTTTAATTTTTAAATTTAATTATAAGGATAATCCTTACTACCCTAAATTATATCACATATATTAGAGTTGTCAAGTTTTTTCTTAAAAATTTTTTAATTTTCCTAGTAAAAAACGAGTGAAATTTATTATATTCTAAAAAAATAAGCACTATTCTAGAAAGATTAAGGAAAAAAATGGACTAAAAAACGAACAATTAGTGAAATTTTCACATTTTTCTGATCTAATTAAGAAAACTCCCAACAAGGTCTATCACTTTGTTAGGAGTTTTGTTTTATTTAACGAATGAATTAAATCTTTTTCTCAATGTTAAACAGGGGAGAAAGAGGACGTTTTTCATGGATACGAATAATTGCATCTCCAAGGAGGTGAGCAATAGAAATTTGCTCAATCTTATCAATCAAACGCTCTTCTGGTAAGTAGATGGTATCCAAAACAACCAATTTTTTAATAGCTGATTTCTGGATATTATCCATAGCAGGACCCGAAAGTACTGGATGAGTAC
>CALALK010000318.1 GCA_937923125.1 uncultured Carnobacterium sp. | reverse complement strand
ATTACTGGTGTAAACTAACAATGTAAATTACAAATGTAAACGAAAGCGGTGAAAGTAATGAGCAAACAAAAAGAGTACATTATTGAAGGAATGAGTTGTGCTTCATGTGCCATGACGATCGAGAATGCCGTCAGCAAAATTCCAGGCGTTCATAAAGCCAGCGTCAACTTGGCAACCGAGATCATGACTGTTGAGGCAAACGATAGCGTGACCCCTGAAGACATCGCCAAAGTGGTCGATGGTGTGGGATACAGCGCTCGTCCTCGTGGCAAATCAGTGGAAGAAGAACTCGAAGAAAAGAACGAAAAGAAAGAAGCGCACTTAAGAGAAATGAAGCGAAACCTAACCATTTCAGCGATTTTCACCGTGCCACTTCTCTTTATCGCAATGGCGGATATGGTTGGAATTCCAATGCCAGCCTTTCTAAGCCCAATGCAAAGTCCAGTTAGCTACGCGTTGATTCAATTGGCGCTCGTTCTCCCAATTATCTGGCTCGGACGTCGTTTCTTCGTGGATGGATTTAAAGCCTTATCCAAAGGACATCCGAACATGGACAGCTTAGTCGCACTTGGAACAAGCGCTGCGTTCCTTTATAGCCTTTACGGAACGTACCACGTATTAGAAGGCCATGCGCATTTTGCGATGAACCTTTACTACGAATCAGCCGGCGTTATTTTAACCTTAATCACACTTGGAAAATACTTCGAAGACGTGTCAAAAGGGAAAACATCCATGGCGATTCAAACGCTCGTAGGACTTGCCCCTAAAATGGCGACTGTTTTACGCGACGGACAAGAAGTAGAAGTTCCTGTAGAAGAAGTGCAAGTGGGCGACCTCATTCGTGTCAAACCGGGTGAAAAAGTTCCAGTCGATGGCGTCGTGACAGAAGGAAACTCAACCGTTGACGAATCGATGTTAACAGGGGAAAGTATTCCAGTATCGAAAGCAGTTGGCGATGAAGTGATTGGGGCAAGTTTAAACAAGACAGGTTCTTTCATTCTAAAAGCAACAAAAATCGGGAAAGACACAGCCCTTTCTCAAATCATTCAGTTAGTCGAACAAGCACAAGGATCTAAAGCGCCGATTGCAAAACTGGCCGACAAGGTTTCTGGAGTATTCGTTCCAATCGTAATCGTCTTGGCTCTTGTTTCTGGACTTGCTTGGTATTTCCTTGGACAAGAATCATGGGTATTTGCCCTCACGATTACCATCTCAGTGCTCGTTATCGCCTGCCCATGTGCGTTAGGGCTTGCGACACCAACTGCTATCATGGTTGGGACTGGTAAAGGGGCCGAAAATGGAATCCTTTTGAAGAGCGGGGAAGCGTTGGAAGAAGCCAACCACGTGAATATGGTTGTTTTCGACAAAACAGGTACGATTACAAACGGAACTCCTGTGGTCACAGATGTGGTCACTGCCGATTCTACCGATGCAGATGCCCTCATTCGCCTAGCTGCCAGCCTTGAAGTAGCGTCCGAACACCCTCTTGGCGAAGCGATTGTTGCCAAAGCCAAAGAACAAGGGGCTGCATTTGATGAAGTGACGAACTTCGAAGCCATTCCTGGTTTTGGGATTAAAGGCCACGTGGGTGAAACGCTCGTCTTCCTTGGTAATGAAAAATGGATGCGTGAAAATGGTCTTGCCAATGTTGAGATGAACGACAAAGCCAATCATTTTGCCGAACAAGGAAAAACACCGCTCTATATCGGCTATAACGATGCCGTACAAGGCTTGATTGTTGTAGCGGATACTGTTAAAGAAAGCAGCGCGCGTGCCATCCAAACCCTACATGAAATGGGCATTCAAGTCGCTATGATGACAGGGGACCACGAACGAACTGCACAAGCGATTGCTGCTGAAGTGGGGATTGACCGCGTATTTAGTGAAGTTTTACCGCAAGATAAGGCGAATTATGTCTCAAAATTACAAGAAGAAGGCTATATTGTGGCGATGGTGGGGGATGGTATCAATGATGCCCCAGCGCTTGCACAAGCACAAGTCGGTATCGCAATCGGTACCGGAACAGACGTAGCCATCGAATCTGCAGACGCCGTCTTAATGAAGAGCGACTTGATGGATGTACCAGCGATGTTAAAACTTAGCCGTGCAACCATCCGTAATATTAAAGAAAATCTATTTTGGGCATTTGCCTACAACATTATCGGAATTCCATTTGCGATGGGAGTTCTTCACCTCTTTGGCGGACCACTCCTCAACCCAATGATTGCCGGAGCCGCAATGAGCTTCAGTTCCGTATCCGTTGTCCTCAACGCCCTAAGATTAAAACGCTGGAAAGCATAACTATAAAGGAGAGATTTTTTATGAAAAAAGAATACAATTTAGAAGGAATCAAATGCGCAGGATGTGCCAACACAGTGAAAGAACGTTTCTCAAACGTCCCAGGCGTGACAAACGTTGAAGT
>CALALK010000317.1 GCA_937923125.1 uncultured Carnobacterium sp. | reverse complement strand
TCACCGTATCGATAAGGATACTAGTGGATTACTCGTGATTGCTAAAAATAATGATGTTCATCAAAAACTAGCGCAGCAAATCGCAGAAAATAAAATGAATCGTGAATATATCGCTATTGTCGATGGGCACTTTGCTCATGAAACAGGCGTTATTGACGCGCCCTTATCACGTCACCAAACGAATCGATTAAAACGAGTGGTTGAAAAAGGTGGAAAGCATGCGGTAACTCATTTTGAAGTTTTAGATTCTTTTGCTGATTATTCACTCGTATCTTGTAGGCTTGAAACAGGTCGAACACATCAAATTAGAGCACATATGGAATTCATAAAGCATCCCATTGTAAATGACCCATTGTATCATCCAAAAGGGAAGAACGCCTCTGAATTCGGTCAATATTTACACGCAAGAACATTAAGTTTTACACATCCTGTAAGTGGAGAAACATTAAACTTCCAAGTGGATCCACCAAAGGAATTCGAAGACTTTATCCGTTTAAATAAAGGAAGTATAGCGGAGTAGGAGTGACTATTATGAAAGAAGTTAGAATAATGGACGAGGGCGCTATTAATAGAGCCTTAACTAGAATCTCATACGAAATTATCGAGCAGCAAAAAGATGTGTCCGATTTAGTAGTCATTGGTATTAAAACAAGAGGGATTACGTTAGCGAAACGCATTGCTAGTAAGATTTCGACACTTGAAAAAATAAAAGTTCCAGTTGGAGAAGTCGATATCACTTTGTACAGAGACGATCGTCACAATTCTAAAAACGATGAAAATCCTGTTTTAAATGGAACGAACATCCCGTTTAAAATTAACGCAAAACAAATTGTTTTAGTAGATGATGTATTGTTTACCGGAAGAACCGTAAGAGCTGCTTTGGATGCAATTATGGACATCGATAGACCTAAGAAAATCAGTTTAGCTATTCTAATTGATCGCGGCCATCGTGAACTCCCAATTCGTCCAGATTTTATTGGTAAAAATGTACCAACTTCATTAGAGGAAGTCATTCGTGTCCGTTTAACTGAAGACGATAACAAAGAAGAAGTCATTATCGAAAAATAAATCCAAAATACCTTCTCACTAGATGAGAGGGTATTTTTATTATGCCAATTTAAATAATCAAAACAGAAAAAATCGCTGAATTAAATTAGTCATTTTATGAATTTTTCCTTTATAAATAACTATAGTGCAAGTTT
>CALALK010000316.1 GCA_937923125.1 uncultured Carnobacterium sp. | reverse complement strand
CACAGGATTACTCGCCGTCGTCGATGCCCTAAAAGCAGAATAACAAATATAAAGGAAAGCGAGAGACGCACAAATGTCCCTCGCTTTTTTGTCCTCTCATGGAGAACTACCCATTATAAAGTGTCCCCATTTCTCAACCGCACCAAAAGAAGCAAACCTCCAGCCTCCTCCTGCTTTTTATAGGTTGTCAATGCGCTGTGAATACGGGCGGAAAATCTAGCGGATTCAATAGTAGCAGTAATGGGGGATAGCATTCAAAGTGAATTACGTACTCTTGAAAATTTATTTTCTAGAGTACGTTTGAATCTTGAAAGAGCTTGAGACCGTGGCTCAAGCCGTTGCCCCATTACAGCTATTATTGAAAAATCCGCAAGGATTTGGAGCCCGTAAATTCTTATTCCTTAAGCATTTTCAAAGAATAAAAAGCAGGAGGAGGCGGTCTGTATTCTTTGCATTCTCGCTGGATGCGTGCTATACTATTCGCTGAGTTGAGAAATGTACACACATTTATAATAGATAGTTTGAAATTTAAACGATTGTAGAAGTCTGGTGCTCTTACGAAAAGCTCCAGGCTTTTGTTATGAAGGGAAATCCCTCGTGTGCTTCTCACCGAAGTATCCAAGGAGGAAAATATGAAATTTAATGAATTAGGATTGGATTCTGCCTTACTAGAATCTATCGAAAAAATGGGGTTTGAGGAAGCAACTCCCATTCAAGCACAAACCATTCCAAAAGCGCTAGCAGGTTTAGATGTGATTGGACAAGCGCAAACAGGGACTGGTAAAACAGCCGCATTTGGTTTGCCAATGCTTCAAAAAATCGACCCAAGTAAAAAAGGCGTACAAGGACTTGTTATCGCACCAACTCGTGAACTTGCGATTCAAACACAAGAAGAATTGTTCCGTCTCGGACGCGACAAAAAAATTCGTGTACAAGCTGTTTACGGTGGAGCGGACATTAACCGTCAAATTCGCCAATTAAAAGAAAATCCACAAATCGTTGTGGGAACTCCAGGTCGTCTTTTAGACCACATTTCACGCCGTACATTAAAACTTGCGACAGTGGAAACACTTGTCTTAGACGAAGCGGATGAAATGTTAAACATGGGATTCTTGGAAGATATCGAATCGATTATCAAACAAGTTCCAGAAAACCGCCAAACGCTTTTATTCTCTGCGACAATGCCAGATGATATTAAACGTATCGGTGTTCAATTTATGAAAGATCCAGAACATGTTCGTATCAAATCAAATGAGATGACAGCGACATTAATCGATCAATATTTCGTAAAATGTAAAGACTACGAGAAATTCGACATTATGACACGTTTATTAGACGTTCAAACGCCTGAATTAACCATCGTATTCGGACGTACAAAACGTCGTGTAGACGAATTAGCACGCGGACTTGAAATGCGTGGCTACCGTGCAGAAGGAATCCACGGAGACTTAAGCCAACAAAAACGTATGAGCGTTCTTCGTGACTTCAAGAACAACCATTTAGACATCTTAGTCGCTACAGACGTTGCGGCACGTGGACTAGATATCTCAGGCGTAACGCACGTATACAACTACGATATCCCACAAGACCCAGAAAGCTATGTACACCGTATCGGACGTACAGGCCGTGCTGGTCAAGAAGGAATGTCTGTAACATTCGTGACACCAAACGAAATGGATTACTTACGTGTGATTGAAGAATTAACACGCAAACGTATGACAAGCCTTCGTCCACCAACGCAAACAGAAGCCTTGGAAGGACAAACAAAAACAGCCATCGAGTCTATCGACGAAATGATGAAAACTGTGGAACCAAGACGTTTCAAAGAAGCGGTATCTTACTTATTAGACGAGTACGAACCAGAAGAATTGGCAGCTCTATTACTTAAGAGCATGATTAAAGACCCAACTGAAATTCCAGTTAAAATCACGCCAGAACGTCCATTGCCAAGCCGCAAACGTGGCAACAGCCGTGGAAACTACAACCGTAACGACCGTAAAGACAACCGCGGACGTAACGGAAAAGGAAGCTTCAAGCGTAAAGAAGACCGTCGTGGCCGTGGCTTAGAAGATGAATATACACGCGGATATAAAGGGAAAGATTCTCGCCGCCGTAACAACAAAAAGAAATCTGACAAAGGATTTACCATCCGTCAGAAATAATGACTGAGAGCAGACTAGTAAAACGCTAGTCTGCTTTTTTTGAAATCTCATATTGACAGTATCTGCTATAAAACGGTAATATAAGGAAAAAATCATGTGAGGTAGAAGTAAATGGGTGCTCGATTGAAAAAACCGCTTTGGGTTCTGTTCTTTTTTGTAGTGAATATTGTCATATACGGGGGAATTGAATTTGTATTCAAAATGAATTTGTGGAATCTAGGTCGTCAAGCGGATATGTGGGAGTTAATTGTTACGATTATTTGCGTTGGTATTTTGTTATTTTGTATGTACAAAGTACACACAAAATTATTTAAGCCAACAGTAAAAAGAAAGATTCAACTGATGGATTTAATTTTTGTTTTTGTAACGTATATTGCTCTCAGATTTTCTAGCTATTTGATTCATAATTTGTGGAGTTCAATGGCATACGGGACAGGTCGAACAAAGCTAGTTGATTTTTTCTTTAGGGCTAATCTACCACTTACAACAGATAAATATATTTTTGCTTTAGAGGCACTAGGACTCGTTTGTTTTGCACCTTTGCTCGAAGAATTTCTTTTTAGAGGTTTTCTGAATAATTTGCTTCGAGGAAAAATGAATGCTTTTGTTAGAATGTCCATCGTATCAATTCTATTTGCAGCTGTTCATTTCCCGACTTATATCCATAATTGGATACAGTTTTTAGCTTATCTTATTGGTTCTATTGTTCTTTTTCTTGTGTATGAACGAAGAAGAAGTTTGTTTGACGCAATTTTATTACACAGCCTTATTAATGGACTTCTTGTCATCTTGTTCATCGAAATACCAAAACGTTTCTTTTAGAAAATTAGTCAGTGACTTCTTAGTAGGAGTCACTTTTTTTGATGCCGAAAAATATTTTAAGTTCATTTTAGGAAAAACTCGTATCCTCTGCTTAAGGAATTTCTTTTTATAAAAGGAAACCAACTTAAAAGTTTTTTTGCTGACAAAGGGAAAGAAGAGATAGAGCAATGACAGTTCAAAATACCATATATGGTATTTTTTTACCTCTTCACTTTTAACAATGAGGAAAAAACATTGTGAAATCA
>CALALK010000315.1 GCA_937923125.1 uncultured Carnobacterium sp. | reverse complement strand
CAGCCGAATTGAATGGTTTTGGATCTTTGGCAAATTCTTTTCCAGTAAATACATTAATGGTTGGGTTGGCTTCTTGCTCTTTTACGATGTCACTGTTTTGAATTTGCTCAGAAGTGTAATCGATAAGGGCGCTTGTATAAGCCACACCGCCAGAAGGAGAGTTCACACCAGAACTTGTGCCTTCTTTTTGACGAAGAACGCCGACGATTGTAAGCTCGAGGCCATTCTCGATTTGCGTCTTCATGTAAGCTTCGTCGTCAATTTTATTCATCCATTGGTTGTTTTCTTTCACGAAACGGTTCGTGTTCACAACGGCTTTGAATGTTTTCCCGATGAAATCACTATATTGATACGTTTGTGATTTGAGTTCGTCGAGTTTCTTTGCATCGTTTAATTCGCTAGGGTCTTTGATGCGTAAGCTATAAAGGAGCAGGTCACTGATTTGGTTATCTTCATCGACGATAAGGACGATTTCAGATTTATCCTTTGGAAGGCGACCTTCTAGCACATCATATTGCGCATTAAGCATCTCCTCGTCGCTTGAAAGTTGGCTCCAGTAGTCGATATTTTGCAAGTAGCCTTTAATCGTTTGGTTCGTCGTATCGACTTCGTTCGCTAGATTTGACGGAAGAATACTCTTTATACCGTTAGATGTATCACTGGCGTAAATGTACGGTTGCAGGTTGTATTGGTAACGAATATTTTTTGTCAGTTTTGCGACTTCGGATGCGTGTTCGTCCAAGTAAGTCTTGAAGGACGCGATGTCGTTTTTCCCAATTTGTTTTTTCAATAAATTCGTCAACACCGTATTGACGCCGAGCTCGTTATTGTCTTTATAAGGCTTATCGCTCAAATCCGGAGAGGTCGCTAGCAAGTTACTGTGGTTCTGCTCGCTAATCGTCAGTGGAAGAGAGACGAGGGTGTCTTCTTGCACCTTCTTCACGTAGTCGCTCACACCGTTCGAGAGTGCCAGAATAAGGGCAATCCCGATAATCCCGATGGAACCGGCAAAGGCTGTCAGGAAGGTACGGCCTTTCTTCGTCAATAAGTTATTAAACGAAAGGGCTAGAGCCGTCATAAAGCTCATCTTCGTCTTCGTAAACTGAATGTCGCCTTGTTTGGTTTCTTCGGTTGGTTCGTATGGATTCGAGTCGCTTAAGATGCTTCCATCTAATACTTGTACGATACGAGTGGAGTACGTCTTTGCCAGCTCTGGGTTATGCGTCACCATGATAACGAGACGTTCCTTGGCGATGTCTTTTAATAACTCCATGATTTGAACAGAAGTCTCAGAATCGAGCGCTCCAGTCGGTTCGTCGGCTAAAACGACTTTTGGATTATTGACAAGGGCACGCGCAATCGCAATCCGTTGCATTTGTCCCCCAGACATTTGGTTTGGTTTCTTATATAAATGGTCTTTCAATCCAACGCGTTCGAGCGCTTCGATGGCACGTTTCTTGCGTTCCGCTTTGGAAACACCAGAGAGCGTCATCGCAATCTCGACGTTTGAGAGTGCCGTTTGGTGGCCGATAAGATTATACGACTGGAAGACGAATCCGATCGTGTGGTTTCTGTAGCTATCCCAATCGCGGTCTTTAAATTGCTTGGTTGATTTTCCTTGGATGAGTAAATCACCCGATGTGTATTGGTCGAGTCCACCGATGATATTTAAGAGGGTGGTTTTCCCTGAACCCGATTGTCCGAGAATCGAGACGAACTCATTTTCACGGAAACGAATCGAGATATCCTTCAAAGCGTGAAACTCTTGATTCCCCGTATAATACACTTTTGAAATACGTTGTAGTTGTAACATATACTCGATCCTTTCATAAATATGAGTAGTCTATCACAATTTGAATTGGGAGTCAATATATTAAATCGATGATTTCTAAAATATCCTCAACAAAGGAATGATCGATTTCCATTAATGATGGTGATGGTGGTGGTGATCATGTCCATGACTTTGACTGGCTTCCAGCTCTTCGATATTTCGCTTGTGGGCGCGGTGAGTTGCTAGGTCTTCATCCACTTCGATGGTGACATTTTGAAAGCCCCTCTCTTTGAGCGATGCACGGATCGCTTCTTTGCAGACTTCCATCTGCTCCATCCGCTTGAGACAAACATGGACAATAGCATTTTTCTCTAGTCCATCCATGGTCCAAAGATTAAGCTGATTGATACTAGCGACATTGTCCAACTGCTCTAAATCATTCTTAACTTGCTTGATATCTACCCCTTCTGGCACAGCATCCAAGAAAATCTTAAGCGTAGACCAAAAACGTGGAAGGGCTTTTGATAAGATAAAGAAGGAAATGACAAGGGACAAGAGTGGATCAAGGAAATACCAGTCCGTATACCGCAGAATAATGGCGACGACTATCACAGCTAGCCAACCTAGTGTATCCTCAAGGAAATGGAGACTCAGGATGGATTCATTCTTGGTCTGCCCCTTCTGGACAATGAGGCTAGCCGTTAAATTGATAGCAATGGCGGTGACTCCCAACCAAAGCATGCCCTCATGATCCACTGCTTGGGGCTCAATGAATTTGCTGATATTTTCTAAAATAACGAGAGTGGAACCTGTAATGAGAATGACTGCCGTCAGGATGGCACCTAAGAGACTAAAACGCTTGTAGCCCAAGGTATAGCGACTGTCCTCCTCTCGGTTAGAGATACTTTCTAGAAAAGCAGAAATGCCAATAGCCAAGGCATCTCCCAAGTCATGGACAGCATCCGCTAAGATCGCACTGGAGCCAAAGAGACCACCAAAGATAAATTCGATAATGGCAAAACTTAGATTCAGGAAAAAAGCCAGCCAAACAGCACGTTTTGAACTCATTTTTTTACCTTCCTTTGGTATAATAGTAATAGTATTATCTTCTCACTAGTATTATCTCTAACTCTAAAAAGAAAGGATAGGGGCAAACTGTTTAGGATGTACGTTACTGAACAATTTGTTCAAAGTGTCCATATGACAACACAGGATCGTCGTATTACCAAAACTAGAAAAGCTATCTATCATGCTTTTTTACACTTACTCAACCAAAAAGACTACGACATTATTACCGTTCAGGAAATTATTGACCGTGCTGATGTTGGTCGCTCAACTTTTTATAGCCATTATGAGAGCAAGGAACTCTTACTGGATGAACTCTGCCAAAAACTCTTTCACCACCTCTTTGAGCGAGATGATCAGCTCTCTCCCCAAGACTACCTAGCCCATATCTTTCAGCATTTCAAGAAAAATCAAGACCATGTGACCAGTCTCTTGC
>CALALK010000314.1 GCA_937923125.1 uncultured Carnobacterium sp. | reverse complement strand
TAGCAAAAAAGCACACGTCATAGAAAGGGGGAAAACTAAATGAGTATTGAGATTCAACATTTATCTAAAACATTTTTCCCTGGGACTTCGCGTGAACATAAGGCGTTAAAAAATGTGAGCTTATCCATTCAAGAAGGGGACTTCATTACGATTGTCGGTGGGAATGGTGCTGGGAAATCGACTTTTCTAAACGCGATTGCTGGTAATTTTTCTTTAGACAAAGGAACGATTTCCTTTGGTGGGCATCGAATCGAGCATACGGCTGATTTTGAACGTGCGGCCTACATTAGCCGTGTTTTCCAAGATCCAATGCAAGGAACAGCTCCTCGTATGACAGTGGCTGAAAATTTAGCCTTGGCGAATCGCCGTGGTCAAAAACGTAGCCTATTTAAAACTTCATCTAAAGAAGAGTTGGAACAATTCGAAGCCTTAGTAGCTCCCCTAGGACTTGGCTTAGAAGACCGCCTTCATACAGAAATCGGACTCTTGTCAGGAGGTCAACGTCAAGCCATTTCACTCCTCATGGCAACGATGAACGCTCCACAACTATTACTATTAGACGAACATACTGCAGCGCTTGACCCGAAAACACAGCGCAAAATCATGCGGAAAACACAAGAAACCATCGAAGAAAAGAACTTAACCGCGCTTATGATTACACACAATTTATCAGACGCGATTCATTTTGGAAACCGCCTCATTGTGATGCATCGTGGCGAAATCGTCCGCGACTTTGCAAAAGAAGAAAAAGCGGCATTAACAGAGGAAGAATTATTCCGTCTAATGAATGCTCTTGATGAAGCAGACTTACAAGGTGAATAAAATAACGGAAGAAGTGAAAGAAATTTCATTTCTTCCTTTTTTTATGGGCAGACTTTGTTATAATGGAAGAGAATAAAACGTAAAGGATGAGTGTCAGTGGAGTTTTTGAGTCAGTTGAACCCGAGAAGATATCGAAAATCAGGGTATATTGCCGTTGGTGCCTTGATTGGTGTTCTGGCAGGAAGCGCGGTTAGTTTATTTCGATATATGATTGGTTTTATTTTAGAACAAGTAGTAAATGTCTATTCGTTTTTAAGAGAACAACCGCAATGGATTCCAGCTTGGATTCTTTTTAGTATTGTGATGGGACTTATTTTAGGACAAATCGTCAAGAGTGATCCGGATATTAAAGGAAGTGGGATTCCACAAGTAGAATTGCAACTTCAAGGAAAGATGGACATGAATTGGTGGTCTGTCTGCTGGAAGAAATTCGTCGGTGGTGCCATTTCGATTGGATCTGGACTCTTACTCGGTCGAGAAGGTCCATCCATCCAGTTGGGGGCTTCTGTAGGGCAAGGAGTTGCGGAAACTCTTAAGGCGAACCGTGTACAAAAGAATGTCTTTATTTCTAGTGGTGCCGGAGCGGGGCTTGCTGCAGCGTTTAATGCGCCGATTGCAGGATTGATGTTTGTATTGGAAGAAGTACATCATACCTTCAGCCCACTTGTAGCAGTGACGACTCTGACAGCAGCGATTGTGGCCAACTTTATTTCATTAAATGTCTTTGGGACGCATCCTTCGCTAAACCTTGGGAATGACCAACGTTTCCCGATGGAATATTATGGATATGTTGTCCTACTTGGAATTTTTCTTGCAATTTTCGGATTAGCCTATCATCGTTTAACACTAGCATTACCAAAAATTTATAAGAAACTATTCCCGAAAGTGGCACCTTATAATTACTGCATTATTGCCTTCATGTTGATTATTCCTCTTGGAATATGGAATCCACATGTTTTAGGGGGCGGTGGGGAGTTAGTATTAGCACTCGTTAAAGAAAATCACACCGTTCAATTTTTAGTCGGCTTATTTGTGATTCGTTTTGTCTACTCAATGATTTCATACGGAACAGGACTTCCTGGTGGAATCTTCTTACCAATCCTTTCTCTTGGAGCGCTTCTTGGATTAGCCTATGCAGAATTCTTAATTGATTTCTTAGGTGTTGATCCAAGCGTACGTGTCAGCTTTGTATTCTTTGCGATGGCAGGGTACTTTGCAGCCATTGGGAAAGCTCCACTAACAGCCTTACTACTTGTAACAGAAATGGTAGGTGGATTGAACCAATTAATGCCGCTTGGAATTTGTACATTAGTGGCTTATATTGTGGCGGATTTCTTGAAGATGGATCCAATTTATGAAGTATTAGCAGAACGTTTAGATAAAGAACATTCAACAGATACAAAAGGAGAGCGAACAACTTTCGAAGTGCCTATCATGGTGGATAGCCCTCTTGTTGAAAAAGCGATTCGAGATATTGAATGGCCACAACAAATGATTATTGCAGCAGTACGACGTGGGGCCAAAGAAATTATTGCACGTGGAGATACCATTCTTCGCAGCGGGGATATTTTAATCGTTGTTTGTGATGAGGGAATGGTAGGCAAGATGAATGAAGAAATGACGCATCTTGTGACAGCTCCCTAGAGTTATTTCACAAGAAATGGTATACTGAGAAAACAAAGAGGTGATATTGATGAGCGGACAAAGAAATGAATTAAAGAGAAATATCAATCGATACGTAAGAAGAAATCAAGCATGGGTATTTATTATCCTTACTGTTGTGATTTTATTTGTGGCTGTATTCATTTATCGTAGTTTCGCACAATCAACGAAGAAGCCTGCGGAAAGTCGACAAGAGCAGATTATTAAGATGCAAGAACAAATCGATGAACAAGAGGAACGAATTAAGCAATTGGAAGAACAAATTAAACAATTGCAAGAAAAATCAAATTAAAATGACAAACACCTTGGACGGATGAATCGTTCAAGGTGTTTTTTGCATAAAAGAAGATGTAACATTTTTGTTACGTCACAAAAATGTTACATCCGAACTTTTTGAAAAATATGTTGTAATTGTTTTTGTAGAGTAGTGGAACGCTCTGTGTGAAGTGAGTGTCCTTCAAGATAAAGAGAGTACGGTACTTCAATTTGAACAGCTTCAATGCTTGGATGTTTTCCAAAGGTCGCGATAATATTACCACCTGCAAAAGGAGTATCTACTCGAGTGGAGAAGCCTTCTTGGTGGAAGAGAGTTTGGAGTTGCTCCAGAAGCTCTTCGCTAAGGGTTTGTTTCCTACGCGTCCCTATAATAATGTCGCTTGTTTGAAAAAGTTTGTCATCATAGCTATGCAAATCAATCAATAGCACTTTGGAATATTGCTCTAATTTTTGATGAAACAAACTCTCTAAGTGGTGATAGTAGGGCGTGTAATACCGTTTCAACCAGTCCGCTTGTTTTTGCTTGGACGGATAGTTGTAAAATAGCTGATGTCCTAGTTCATCTGTTCTTGGAATGATTGGTTGAGTTGCTTTTCCTGTGCGTGGTTTAAAACGATTCACATCTACAATATATCGAGAAACAGTGGCTACTAGAGTCGTCTCCAAAAGCGGGGCCACAAGTTCTGGAAGAGCCCAGTCCGTATGCTCATGCTTAGATGCCCGATTACAAAGTGGGGCAATGTCTTGTGGAATATCCGTCCCACTATGAGGAATAGAAATCACAAGTGGAGAATTTGAATGTTTGTGAATGACTTGCACTGGGGCACCTTCTTTCGTATTTCAATATTCCTAGTATAGCAAACGAGCCGGAGATTGTGTATAATGGATACTATCTGAAAAGGAGTGACATTATGGCTGAAATTAAATTAGTACCAAGAAGTGAAGTAGATCCTTCTATTACATGGGACATGACTTTACTTTATCCAAGCGACGAAGCATTTTATGCAGAGTTGGACAACTTAAAGAAAGAAATGAAAGCTTTCAAAGAAAAATACGAAAACAACTTAGGAGACTTAGAAGTATTAGATGAAGCGATTCGCAGATATGAAGCGATTGAATTAGCAGTGTATCGTGCTTCTCATTATGCGGAATTACCAATGACAGTTGACCGTTTGAATCCAAAAGTGGTTGAAAATGCCACAGCGTTTGAAGCAGTGAGCGTATCCTATGCGGAAAACATGAGCTTTGTAATGACAGAAATCATTTCATTAGACGAAGCCTTCTTAAACCAATTCGTGTCAGAAAAGAGACCAGATTTAGCATATTTTGTTGAAAAAGTGATTCGTCAAAAGAAACATACGCTTTCTAAAGATGCAGAACAAGTGTTATCAAACTTAAGTAGCTTACCAGGTTTCTACCAATTATATGAAGTAACAAAACACGAAGATATGCAATTCGAGTCATTTGAAGCAAATGGCAAGACACTTGAAAACAGCTTCGTATTATACGAAAACTTACATGAAATGGATCCTGATAAAGAAGTACGTCGTGGTGCGGCTAAGAGCTTCTACAAAACATTGAACGCCTATAAAAATACAGTTGCTAATGAATATATTTCTCAATTGAAGAAAGAAAAAATGATGGCAACAATGCGTGGTTATGATAGTGTCATTGACTATTTATTAGACGAACAAGATGGAGACCGTGAATTATACGACCGTCAAATTCGTATGCTGATGACAGACCTAGCTCCTCATATGCAACGCTATATCAAATTATTAGCGAAAGAACACGGCATTTCTGATATGCAATTCATGGATGCAAAAATCAACTTGGATCCAGATTTCGAAGTGGATATGACGATTGAAGAATCTCGTGAGTACTTGAAGAAAGCTCTAGGTATTCTTGGCGAAGACTACAAAGCGATGATTGACGAAAGTTATGACAAACGCTGGACAGACTTCCCACAAAATATTGGTAAGAGCACTGGTGGATTCTGTGCGACTGTTCCTAACGTTGCTGGATTTATCCTATTATCATGGACTGGTAAAATGAACGAAGTATTCGTGTTAGCGCACGAATTAGGACATGCATACCACTTCATGTCAACAGGTAAACACCAATCGATTTTAAACAATGAATGTTCATTATACTTCGTTGAAGCTCCTTCAACATGTAATGAAGTGATTGTTTCAAATTACTTACTTAAAACAAGTACAGACGCTCGTTTCAAACGTTGGGTCATCAGCAATATGATTAGCCGTACGTACTTCCACAACATGGTAACGCACTATATGGAAGCTGTATACCAAGATCGTATTTATAAAATGATTGATAATAACGAGATGTTGAACGCGGATGTATTATCAAACGTGAAAAAAGAAGTGATGCAAGAATTCTTCGGCGATAGCCTTGTTGTAAACGAAGGGGCAGAGTTAACTTGGATGCGTCAACCTCACTATTACATGGGATTATATCCATATACGTATTCAGCAGGTCTAACAATTGGGACTGCGATTGCCAACCAAATCGAAGAACATCCTGAACACGCAAAAGTGTGGTTAGATACATTATCTAAAGGTGGAAGCATGTCTGCTAAAGATTTAGCGATTCATGCGGGTTGCGATGTTTCAACAGATGAACCATTGAAACAAGCGATTGCTTACGTTGGACATTTAGTAGACCAATTAGAAAGCTTAACAGCAGAATTAAAAGCATAATCATAATAAACAAAAACGCGCTACAATCGTAGTGCGTTTTTTTGTTGTGACTATGAATCAAAAGGCGGTGAAAATATGTATCAATATGGGTGCTGAATTTATGTCAGCTGTCCATATAAAATGTTCAATAAAATTCACTTATTTTCCCCTAACCTTAATCATCTACCAAAGAATTTCGCATTGAGCGCCTACCGTATCTTGGAATGATTCGACAGGAGCTTGATTGGTTACGATGTAATCAATCGCATTGTAATTCGATAGTTTAAAGTAATGACTCGTATTGAATTTCGAGTGATCCGCAAGTAGTACGGCGACATCGGAATTCGCAATCATCTGTTGCTTAAAGAGGGCCTGACTATGATTGGCCTCATAAGCAGCAAAACGGTCGAGACCTCGACAACTCATAAAGCAAATATCTGCATGGAAGTTATTGATAAAACTCGTTGCAAAGTCTCCCAAAGCCGAGTTTGTTCCATAACCGATATGTCCTCCGCAAAAGAATAGAGTAATATTTTCATAATTGTTCAATCTACGTGCGATTTCAATCCCGTTGGTAATGACACGTAAATTTTGAAGAGTTCCTAAGTGAGGTGCGAGCGCGGCACACGTAGATGAACTATCGATAAAAATCGATTGATTATCCGTTAAGAAAGTGGAGGCCGTTTCCGCTATTTGTTGTTTTCCCTGAGTTTCTTCATGGCTTCTGCTGTCGTAAGCGTATTCAATATTGTTTGTAGTAACAAGTCTGACTTCGCCATGAGATCGTATGATCTT
>CALALK010000313.1 GCA_937923125.1 uncultured Carnobacterium sp. | reverse complement strand
TTGTGATTTCTTTCGAACCATCTTCTAATAAGCCGATTTCAGTTTCAAAAATCTCCTCTAGCGATGGAATATGTTGTGTTAAATCGAAGAAACGAGAAAGAGCGGCGGTAATCCCGATTTTAATACGTCCATCATGAGCGTTCTTTACTGCCGTTATGCCCATGTCCAATTGTTGAATGGCATTGAGCGAATATTTTTTAAACAGTTCGCCTTCTTTAGTCAGAGACACATCTGTATGAGATTGATTACGTAGGATCAGCTTCACACCGAGATCTTCTTCTAATGATTTAATGGCGTAGCTGACAGTAGGTTGACTGACTTTGAAAGTTGAAGCTACTTTTGAAAAAGATTTTAAACGGCATAGAGCATTAAAGTATTTGAGTTGTTGAAGTTTCATAAGTAAGACTCCTCATATTTAAAAAAATTATAACACGTCCTCTATTTGACTATGCTAAAAGGGAATCGTTAAAATGTCAATAGGGAGCACAGGATGGGGAGAAAGAGTTTATTGGTGATAAACTTTTCTGTCTCCGTTTTTTTATGCTCTTAAACCAAGCATCAATGGCATTTAAGCGCCATTTTGCTGATGACTATTTTGTAGGAGGAATCACCATGCGTGGACACCAAATTTTAAATGACCCTTTTAAAAATAAAGGGACAGCATTTACACAAGAAGAACGTCAAGAATTAGGATTGGTAGGATTATTACCACCTTACGTTCAAACGTTAGAAGAACAAGCAGCGCAAACATATGCGCATATGCACCAAAAAGGTAGTGACCTTGAAAAACGTCTTTTCTTGATGGAAATCTTCAATACAAATCGTACGTTATTTTATTACTTATTCTCACAACATTTAGAAGAATTCAACCCAATCGTGTATGATCCAACGATTGCGGACACTATCGAAAACTACAGCGAACTCTTTGTGGATCCTCAATATGCGGCTTACTTAGATATCAATCACCCAGAAAATATCGAATCAACATTGAAAAATGCTGCAGGAGATCGTGAGATTCGTTTAATCGTCGTAACCGATGCAGAAGGAATTCTTGGAATCGGTGACTGGGGAACAAATGGTGTGGATATTTCTGTTGGGAAATTAATGGTGTACACAGGTGCAGCTGGAATCGATCCAGCAAGTGTTCTTCCTTTAGTAATTGATGCTGGAACAAATCGTCAAAGTCTATTAGACGACCCTAATTACCTCGGAAATCGTCATGAACGTGTTCGCGGGGACCGTTACTATACATTTATTGACCAATTTGTGGAAACAGCAGAACGTCTATTCCCTAAATTGTACTTACATTGGGAAGATTTTGGCCGTGGAAATGCAGCCAACATCTTAAATAAATACAAAACTCAAATTCCAACTTTCAACGATGATATTCAAGGAACAGGAATTGTAACGCTTGGAGGAATTTTCTCAGCAATGGATATCGCTGGTGAAAAATTAACAGACCAAGTGTACCTATGCTACGGTGGAGGAACTGCAGGATGTGGAATCGCTTCTCGAGTTCTTCGTGAAATGGTTGTCGATGGTCTTAGCGAAGAAGAAGCTTATAAACGCTTCTTTGTGGTGGATAAACAAGGGTTATTATTTGATGACATGGAAGGATTAACTCCTGAACAACGTCCATTTGCGAAAAAACGCAGTGATTTTCCAAATGCAGATAAGTTAACAGATTTACTAGAAGTTGTGAAGACTGTTAAACCGACGATCTTAGTTGGAACTTCAACTCAACCAAATACATTTACTAAAGAAATTGTAGAGGCTATGTGTGAAATTACAGAACGTCCAGTTATTTTCCCTCTATCAAACCCTACAAAATTAGCAGAAGCAACTGCTAAAAATCTAATTGAATGGTCAAATGGAAAAGCATTTGTTGCAACAGGAATTCCTTCAGATGATGTGGAGTTCAATGGTGTGAACTACGTTATTGGACAAGCGAACAACGCCTTGATTTATCCTGGTCTTGGATTAGGAATGTTAGCTTCTGAGGCGAGTCTGTTAACAGATGAGATGATTGGGGAAGCAGCACATGCTGTAAATGGTATCGTTGATATTACAAAACCAGGGGCACCAGTATTGCCACCGTTCAAATACGTCAATGAAGTGTCATTGAAAGTAGCCACTGCTGTAGCGAAGAAGGCACAAGAGCAAGGATTGGTTCGTGCCAAAGAGCAAGATATGGAAAAAGCGGTTCGTGAATTTAGATGGACACCAAAATATTAGGAGGCGGTGTAGATGTTGTTTCTAACATCTCTTGAATCCATTGTTCCAATTATTGCGCTCATTGTACTCGGGTATTTTCTACAAGTGAAGGGTTGGTTCCATAATGATTTTGGCAATGATTTATCTAAACTCATTATGAATGTAGCAATGCCCGTATCGATTTTTGTTTCCGTGTTAAAATATTTAACACTAGAAAAATTGATTAGCTTGTCTGGAGGACTCATCTATACGTTTATAGCTTTTGCACTTGGATATATAGTTGCCTTCTTAAGTGTCAAAGCCTTTAAAGTGGCTCCAGGTCGAAGAGGGACTGTCATTAATACATTTGTCAATGCAAATACGATTTTTATTGGGTTACCTCTAAATATCGCACTTTTCGGGGATGATGCCTTGGCATACTTCTTGATTTACTATATTACGAATACAATTTCCACTTGGACATTAGGTGTCTTTTTAATGACAAGTGATAGTAAAGATGGAAAGAAAAAACAAGAATCGCATTTTGATTGGAAGAGATTACTTCCAGCTCCATTACTTGGGTTTATTGTTTCTGTAGTATTTTTAGTAATCAATATTCCACTCCCAAGTTTTGTGTCTAGTACATTGGGATATATCGGAGGGTTAACAACCCCGCTTTCACTCGTATATATTGGAATAGTGTTAGCTAAAGCAGGAATTAAAACGATTCGATTTGATAAGGATAGTATTGTAGCGCTAATAGGTCGATTTATTGTTGCGCCTGTATTAATGTTTCTAGTTTTGAAATTAATGGCGCCAGGTATGGTAAATGCAGAATATCAAACCTTTATGATTCAGTCTGCTACACCGGCCTTAGCGGTATTGCCAATCTTAGCAAACCAAGGGGATGGAGATGTCGAATTCGCAACGAATATCGTGACTTTAAGTACAGTGCTATTCGTTATTGTCATCCCAATTCTTCAAACCATTATTGGATAACTGGGTTTCCCGGCTAACATGCTGGGACCCTTTTTTTATGGGCAAAGGATTCTTTGTATTCAGAGTTTTCTTGAAAAAAACAACATTCTACTATACTATTAGAGGGTAGAAATTCAAAGAGCAAGGAGCTTATTATGAAAGAAAAATTCGGAATTATTTTAGCAGCAGGTAAAGGAACTCGTATGAAATCTGCTCTTTACAAAGTGATGCATCCAGTATGCGGGAAACCAATGGTGGAACACGTTGTAGACCAAGTAGAAAAAACAGGAGCTACTGAAATCGTAGCGATCGTTGGACATGGTGCTGAAATGGTACAAAACCATCTTGGAGACCGTGTTTCTTATGCCGTTCAAGAAGAACAATTAGGAACAGGACATGCGGTTTTACAAGCAGAATCTCTTCTAAAAGGAAAAGAAGGAACAACAATTGTGATTTGTGGGGATACTCCATTATTAACAAGCAAAACTCTTTCAGCTTTAATCGATGAGCATGAACGCACAGGGGCAAAAGCAACGATTCTGACTGCGATTGCCGAAGATCCAACAGGATACGGCCGTGTGATTCGTGACGCCGATGGTTCTGTTCTTAAAAACGTGGAGCAAAAAGATGCGTCTCCTGAAGAACAAAAAGTAAAAGAAATCAACACAGGAACATACTGCTTTGATAACGTGGCGCTCTTTAGTGCGTTACAAGAAGTCGGAAACGACAACGCACAAGGCGAATACTACTTACCAGACGTATTAGAAATCTTGAAGAAACGTGGAGAAGTGGTTTCTGCTTATCCAATGAAAGATTTCGATGAAGGTATGGGTGTAAACGACCGCGTGGCTCTTTCAAAAGCGGAGAAATATATGCGTAACCGTATCAACGAAGAACATATGCGTAACGGGGTTACTTTAATCGACCCAGAAGCGACTTATATTGAGTCAACGGTTCAAATCGGTTCGGATACTGTGATTGAACCAGGTGTTGTCTTAAAAGGTAAAACAGTCATCGGTTCAAACTGCTTTATCGGAGCGCATAGCGTGGTTCGTGACAGCGTGTTAGAAGATGGCGTTCGTCTTGTAGCAGCAAACATCGAAGAATCTCATATGAAACTAGACAGCAATGCAGGTCCATTTGCACACTTACGTCCAAATTCTGTATTAGGCGAACGCGTTCATGTGGGGAACTTTGTGGAAGTGAAAAACTCAACGCTTGGTGCCGATACTAAAGTAGGGCACTTAACATACATCGGGGATGCCGACCTTGGCGAAGATATTAACGTTGGTTGCGGAACTGTGTTTGTAAACTACGATGGTAAAAATAAACACCGTGCGACAATCGGTAGCCATGTGTTTATCGGATGTAATGCGAATATCGTTGCTCCAGTTACAGTTGGTGATGATGTATTTATCGCTGCTGGTTCAACAATTACCGAAGATGTACCAGCAGGAGCGCTTGCGATTGCGCGTTCTCGTCAGGTAAATAAAGAAGATTACGCTTCAAAATTACCATCTGCTCAAAAAGACTAAAATTTTTTCCAAAAATTTTTAGCAAAAATATTCAAAAATCAAATAAAAAACGGTATGATAGTACTATAAAATAAACTTCGGGGGTTATCATTGTGGAACATTATTCCGATCCTAATTTAAAAATATTCGCTTTAAGCTCAAATCGTCCTTTAGCGGCAAAGATTGCTGAAGAAGTCGGTTTAGAACTTGGTAAAGTTTCTGTTACTCAATTCAGCGATGGCGAGATTAAAATCAATATCGATGAGAGTGTACGTGGTTGCCATGTGTATATCGTTCAATCAACTTCTTATCCAGTAAATGATAACTTAATGGAGTTATTAATCATGGTGGATGCATTACGCCGTGCGAGTGCAAAAACAATTAACATTGTTATTCCTTACTATGGCTACGCTCGTCAAGACCGTAAAGCACAATCTCGTGAACCAATCACTGCAAAATTAGTTGCAAACATGATTACTCAAGCCGGTGCAGACCGTGTGTTAACACTTGATTTACACGCTGCCCAAATTCAAGGGTTCTTCGACATTCCAGTGGACCACTTATTAGGAGCTCCACTTCTTGCGAACCACTTCTTAGAAAACAACTTCAAAGATAAAGATATCGTTGTTGTATCTCCTGACCACGGTGGGGTAACTCGTGCTCGTAAAATGGCTGAGTTCTTACACGCACCTATCGCGATTGTTGATAAACGTCGTCCAAAAGCAAACGTGGCAGAAGTCATGAACATCATCGGTGAAGTAAAAGGAAAAGTTGCCGTATTAATCGACGATATGATTGATACAGCTGGAACAATCACTCTTGCTGCACAAGCAATCAAAGATGCAGGTGCTGAAGAAGTGTACGCTTGCTGTACGCACGCTGTATTATCTGGTCCAGCATTAGACCGTATTAACGACTCAGTGATTAAAGAAGTAGTTGTAACAGACTCAATCGAAGTTCCTGAAGAAAAAACAGGTGGCAAGATTGTTCAAATCAGCGTTGACCAATTAATGGCGGAAGCGATTCGTCGTATTCACGAAAACCGTTCAGTGAGTCCGTTATTTATCGAGAAATTCACTATTTTAGATTAATAAAGAATTGTTAAAATAAATGAGCCGAGGCTATGGTCTCGGCTCATTTTTGTTTATACTGAATCTAATATAGGAGGTTCGTATGGAACAAAAAGGTTCAAACAAAGCAGGGTGGTTTACCCTTATCTCATTTATTTGTGGGGTGGTTACACTGGTGACGTTTGACGAGATGGATTCATCTGTAAAAACTATTGAAAATATGGACGAAATCGGTGCAGCTATTTTATTGCTATTTTCAGCGATGACCATCGGCGGAATCTTCTGGATGGGGATGAATTATTGGAGGAAAACGCATCAGGAACTTGTGAAGTTGAAACATACATCGGCCACTCCTGAAACGATTGAAGACTATTACCAAGCAACCGCAAAGGCTGTTCGCAAGGTTGGTTTTTCTGCCATCATATTGGCGCTCATGATTGGAGTGTTTTCGCAGTTCAATAGTATTGTTGAAGTGATTGGTTTGGTGGTGTTCTTATTTGGAATTGTCATTTGCTTCTTGTCGCTAGCTCCAAGGGCACTTGCCAAACAAATTCAGAAACAAAATGTCAGATAATTTTGGAGGTTTTGAATGAAACTAGAGAAAGCAAAAAGTATCGCAGAAGTCTTGATGTGGCTAGGATTAGTACCGCAATGGATTTTCATGAGCAGTCGTGGTGTCCCAGGAGGACTGTTGATTGCCATCTTCATCATGCCGATTCTCATGATTATGACGTTTGTCAGTTTCATGATGTATGTTTTAATTGCGGTAGAAGAAAAATCGGTTAAAGACACTTGGTGGCAGCTACTTCTTACAGGGACTTGGCTCACCTTTTTGTTATTGCTCTTCACTGGAGTCATTAGATATTGATAAAAAAGGTTTAGGAGGAAGAGATTTATGGAAGCACGACATTTTGAAAAACAACCAGGATTAGTAAAAATGCATAAAGTCGCTACTGTTTTGATGTGGATTTCATGGGTCCTTTTCTTTGTGGCGATGTTAGGAGCGGGTAACTTTTTCTTAGTAGGGGAGAAACTGATCCTTGTGATGCTGTCTATTATAGCAGCGGGGGCAGTGGGGTTCCTTCTCAGTTTCTCATTGTTTAGTTGGATTTCGTTTCAACTAAAAACAGTGGAAGAAACGGGATGGCAGTTACTCTTAACAGGTGGATTCCTCATTACGTTCTTGCTGCTTTCGATGAGACTCTTTTATTAAGGGGAATCAAATGCAAGAAGGCGCGGGTTATGGTACAATAATCCGGCAAGAAATAAGTGAACTTAGCGCACGAGTCGCACTCACTATTGGTGATGCAGCTCGTGCTTTTCGATTGATTGAGAGAAAGCCGTTCACTTGATAGACGATTCGAAAGATTGAAAAAGGAGATTAAGATGAGTTTCAAAATTGGAGATATTCAAATTGACAATAGCGTAGTTGTAGCCCCGATGGCTGGGATTTCAAACTCTGCTTTCCGTGTCACTGTAAAAGAATTCGGTGCCGGTTTAGTGGTTTGCGAAATGATTAGCGACAAAGGGATTCAATTTCGTAATGAGAAAACATTAAGCATGCTTCATATCGAGCCAAACGAGTATCCACTCAGCGTTCAAATCATGGGCGGAAATAAAGATACTTTAGTCGAGGCAGCGAAATACGTGGCTGAAAATACAGAAGCAGCGATTATCGATATCAACATGGGATGCCCTGTTAATAAAGTGATTAAGGCAGAAGCTGGTGCAAAATGGTTACTAGATCCGAATAAAGTATACGAAATGGTTGCGGCGGTTGTAGACGCAGTCGATAAGCCTGTGACCGTGAAGATGCGTACAGGATGGGACCACGAGCATTTATATGCGGTTGAAAATGCCCTTGCTGCAGAACGTGCCGGTGCAAGCGCCGTTGCGATGCATGGGCGTACACGTGTGCAAATGTATGACGGAAAAGCCGACTGGGAAATCCTTGGTGAAGTGAAGAAAAACTTAACGCGCATTCCTTTAATCGGGAATGGGGATGTTCGCTCTCCAGAAGATGCCAAACGCATGATTGATATTGCAGGCGTGGATGGCGTTATGATTGGACGTGCCGCCTTAGCGAACCCTTGGATGATTCGTCAAACGGTTCATTATTTAGAAACAGGCGAATTGCTTCCTGAAAATACCGTTCCAGAGAAAATCGAAATTGCGAAATTACACTTACAACGACTTGCCAATCTGAAAGGTGAAGCAGTCGCAACGAAAGAATTCCGCAAATTAGCAGGCTATTACTTAAAAGGAGTGCCACGTGCCTCTAAAACAAAAGTAGCCATTAATGAAGCTGAGAATTTACAAACAGTAGAAGCGTTATTAGACCAATTCGTGGTAGAACATTTAGAACGTGAAGAACGTCAAAAACAACGCTTGGCAGAAATTTAAGCAAAAAGCCTTGAAATACTTTCAATAAAGCCTCTTCTTTTGGTACAATAAGGAGAGTTATGAAGAACAAGCAGCGTTCAAAGGAGGAACAAACGTGTCTTTCGAAGTAGAAACACAAGAAACATTAAATGACCAATTACAAGTTCGTCGTGAAAAAATGAGTCAATTACGCGAAAAAGGAATCGATCCTTTCGGTACTGGATTCAAACAAAAAAATACAACTGAAGAAATCCACAAACAATTTGAAGGAGCTACAAAGGAATCACTTGCTGAACAAGAGCCTGTAACCGTTCAAATTGCTGGACGTATGATGACAAAACGTGGAAAAGGGAAAGCTGGTTTTGCCCACATCCAAGACGGCAAAGGCCAAATCCAAATTTACGTACGTAAAGATGCTGTTGGAGATGATGCGTACGAAGTCTTCACAAAAGCAGACTTAGGAGACATCGTTGGTGTTGTAGGGACTGTTATGGTCACAAACACTGGTGAGTTATCTGTTAAAGCAGAACAATTCGTTCATTTAACAAAAGCACTTCGTCCACTTCCTGATAAATATCACGGATTAACAAACGTAGAACAACAATACCGTCAACGTTACTTAGACTTAATTAGTAACCGTGACAGCTTCGACCGTTTCGTAACCCGTAGTAAAATTATTCGTGAAATCCGTCGTTACTTAGACGACCGCGATTACTTAGAAGTGGAAACTCCAGTACTACACACATTAGCGGGTGGGGCAAATGCTCGTCCATTTATCACACACCACAATGCGTTAGACATGGAATTATACATGCGTATCGCTACAGAATTACACTTAAAACGTTTAGTCGTTGGTGGGATGGAACGCGTATACGAAATCGGACGTGTTTTCCGTAACGAAGGTATCGATACAACTCACAACCCTGAATTTACTTCAATCGAAATCTATACAGCTTACACAGACTACAAAGATGTAATGGATTTAACAGAAGGAATCATTTCAGACGTTGCTGAAAAAGTATTGGGAACAACATTAGTTCCTTATGGCGAACATGAAGTGGAATTAAAAGCTCCATGGAAGAGAATTCATATGGTCGATGCGATTAAAGAAGTAACAGGTGTTGACTTCTGGCCACATATGACAGACGAAGAAGCACGCGCTATCGCGAAAGAAAAAGGCGTGAAAGTCGAAGATTCAATGACATTCGGACATATCGTGAACGAATTCTTCGAAACATTCGTTGAAGAAACATTAATCCAACCAACATTCATCTACGGACATCCAGTGGAAGTATCTCCATTAGCCCGTAAAAACGATGAAGACCCACGCTTCACAGATCGTTTCGAATGCTTCATCTGTACAAAAGAGTACGGAAATGGCTTCACGGAGTTAACAGACCCAATCGATCAACGTGAACGTTTCATGAAACAAGTAGAAGAAAAATCTGCTGGGAACGACGAAGCGCATCCGCATGATGAAGACTTCATCCAAGCGTTGGAATATGGTTTATCTCCAACAGGTGGGGTAGGTATCGGAATTGACCGTTTAGTTATGTTACTAACAAACAGCCAATCAATCCGTAACGTCCTATTATTCCCAACAATGAAAAACTTAGACTAATATTGAATTTAGTGCCCCGTTTAAGGTTCGCCTTAGACGGGGTGTTTTTTGTTTAACCGCAATTACCAAATATGGTAATTATCATATTTGATAATTATCATATATGATAATTTCGAAAAGTGATTCAAGTAAACAGGTCAGATTTAGAACACTAAAAGTAACAAATGTTCACAGGGTTGTAGTTGACTTTCCGTACATTTGAATATACTATGAGGGCAAGTTGGAAGAGAGCGCTTTTCCAGACTGAATGTTATAGACGAAAGAGACCTGCACGCGATTCGAGCAAGGCTTGAATGGGGTGCTTTTTTTACTAAAGGAGATCTAATGAAATATTTTAAACAGTTTGGGTGGATTATGATTGTGACCTGTATCGGTGAAATCATGAAATATTACATCCCTCTTCCAATTCCAGCAAGCATTTATGGCCTCATTCTAATGATGGCTTTATTAATGACGGGGGTTGTTAAAATTGAAAAAGTGTACCAAGCAGGGACGTTTTTAATCGAGATTATGTCGTTAATGTTTATCCCGGCTGCCGTTGGAATTATCGAATCGTGGGATCAATTGCATCGTATTATTGTACCAGTATCTATCATCACGATTATTACGACATTTGTAGTGATGATTGTTTCAGGAAAAGTAACGCAATACGTCCTCGAGAAAGGAGCCCAAGATGGTGAATCAACTCGTTCTTAATACAGCGACAATCGGGTTCGTGATTAGTATAATCGGTTTTGAAATTGGCGTATTTTTACGTGACCGTTATAAATGGCCAATCTTTAACCCGCTACTTGTAGCGATTATTTTCGTAATTATTGTGTTAAATGTCTTTAATATCGACTATGATAGCTATTATGCGAGTGCGGATAGCTTAAGTTATCTCTTAACGCCTGCAACGGTTTGTTTAGCGATTCCGTTGTATCAACAAATCGAACAATTGAAAAAGCATAAAGGCGCCATCTTTGCAGGAATTAGTGCAGGGGTATTGACGAGTCTATGTACGGTTTGGGTGTTATCATTGCTTTTCCAATTAACGCACGAAGAGTACGTAACCTTACTGCCAAAATCAATTACGACAGCCATCGGTATGGGCTTGTCTCAAGAGTCTGGTGGATATGTGACTATTACCGTAGCGGTGATTATTCTTACAGGGGTTCTAGGAAATATGTTCTGTGAAATTATCTGTAAGGTAACAGGAATTACGCATCCTGTTGCGAAAGGGATTGCGATTGGAACGTCTTCTCACGCGATTGGGACGGCACGTGCCATGCAATTAGGTGAAGTCGAAGGTGCGATGAGTGGTTTATCCATTGTGATTTCGGGGATTATTACTCTTATTGGCGCACAAATTTTTGCAGGGTTTATTTAAGAAGTGGAGAAAGAACAGAGTTTCTGTTTTTTCTCCGTTTTATTTTGGTCTTTGTCATACAAATTTAATGAAATAGTATTCGAAATACATATAGTATTCTTCCCGTTTTAGGACTATCATTGATAGTGTAATCACTATTGCAATAGAAAAGAGAGATTGTTATGGAAAAACATTGGTGGCAAGAAGTCGTCGTTTATCAAATTTATCCACGTAGTTTTAAGGATTCAAACGGAGATGGGATTGGCGATTTAAGAGGAATTATTGAAAAACTCGATTATTTACAAACGCTTGGAATCGGAGCGATTTGGCTCTCTCCAGTTTACAAGTCGCCAAATGATGATAATGGGTATGATATTTCTGACTATGAAGATATCATGGACGAGTTTGGTACGATGGCAGATATGGAAGAGTTAATTGCCGAGGCGGATAAGCGCGGTATAAAAATTGTTATGGACCTCGTTGTGAACCATACGTCTGATGAACACCATTGGTTTATCGAATCGAGAAAAGGAAAAGATAATTCCTACCGTGATTACTACGTATGGGCAGACCCAGCAGAAGATGGTGGGGCACCAACGGATTTACAGTCCATCTTTTTAGGAAGTGCCTGGAAGTACGATGAGGCAAGCAATCAATATTACTTGCACTTATTTAGTCAAAAACAACCAGATTTGAACTGGGAAAATGAAAAAGTGCGCCGTGAAGTCTATGACATGATGAATTTCTGGATTGATAAGGGCGTTGGCGGATTCCGTATGGACGTAATTGATTTAATTGGGAAAATTCCATTAGAAGGGATTACTTCAAACGGACCAAAATTGCATGAATATTTACAAGAAATGAATAAAGCGACCTTCGGAGATAAAGATTTATTGACGGTTGGGGAAACATGGGGAGCGACACCAGAAATCGCGAAACTCTATTCAAACCCAGAGCGTCATGAATTATCGATGGTCTTCCAATTTGAACATTCACTCCTAGACAATGAACCGGGAAAAGAAAAATGGGACCTTAAACCGCTCGATGTGACGGAGTTGAAAGCCGTTCTCTCAAAATGGCAAACAGAACTTGGAGAGGAAGGCTGGAACTCATTGTTCTGGAATAATCATGATTTACCAAGAATTGTATCAAGGTGGGGTAATGATAAAGAGTACCGTGTTCGTAGTGCTAAAGCTTTTGCGATTTTATTACATATGATGAAAGGGACTCCTTATATTTACCAAGGGGAAGAATTAGGATTGACGAATACACCAGTTGCTAGCATTGAAGAGTTGGATGATATTGAATCTATTAATATGTATCATGATCGCGTTTCAAGAGGATTTAGTGTCGAGTCGATTATGGCTTCGTTAAATGCAAAAGGAAGAGACAATGCGCGTAGACCAATTCCGTGGACTGCCGAAGCAAACGGTGGATTTACAACAGGAACGCCATGGCTAGCACTCAACCCAAACTACAAAGAGATTAATGTGGAATCAGAGCTACAAAATCCAGACTCTGTTTTCCATACGTATCAAAAATTGATTCAGCTTAGAAAAGAAAATCCAATCGTTGTTTGGGGCGGTTATGAGCTGCTAAACACTTCTTCTAATGTGTTTGCATATTATCGCACACTTGGGGAAGAAAGATGGTTGACCGTCGTAAATTTATCTGATTTTGAGGAAGAAATCTCTGTAGATGCCCGATTTAATAAGGTTGCGGTAACTAATACAGAAGATGAGATTACAGATTTACGCGCTTACAAACTTTCTCCATGGCAAGCCTTTGTAGTGGAATTGTCTGGCAATTGAAACAATTTTCATATATAATGTAAGTGCAAAAAAGTAGATAAAATGAGTTGTGAAATTTTCGGTAAGCATTTTTCACAAACAAAGTTGCTAGATACTATTGCAATAATAATTAAATTTGTGATAATATATGTTTTTCATTCAACAAATATGAAAAAATATGGTATAATAGTTTGAATAAAAATAAAAGGAGAAAGGGGATGGACGATGAAAGCATTTTTAGTGAAATTACAAGAAGGTTTTAAATCATTAGGTTTAGCGAGTCAATTGGGAATTACGTTAGGCCTATCTTTAGCGATGCTAGCAGGTGTATATGGTATTTCACAAGCGATGAGTCCGATGCAAAAAGTCACTCAAGTCGTAGAAGTACAAACAAGTGCGCCAGCAAATTCGTCAACTCCTTCAAGTAGTGCTGAAAAGAAAGCAGTCGCCGAGAAAAAACAAGAGACAACACAAGCTCCAACTACAGAAGCAGTAACCACAGAAAAACAAGTGGTCACTGAAGAAAAGAACACAAGAGAAGTTCAAGGAAATGTTGCGCAGTCAACTCCAAGCCAAGAACGCAGAAGAGAAGAGTCAGAAAATGGTCCTCAAACGAAAGAGGCCACTCCAACTGAAGTTCCTACGGTTACTTCAAATGCTGAAACAGTAGCAACACCACCACAACGATTGAAACCGTTAGGGAATACGGGACAAGAATTTGCAACGTTGGAACAAGCTTTAGCGTGGATGAAAGATCAATTGGACCAATCTTCAAAAGCACAAGAAGCTGGAAAACAAGATTGGGTATATTCTGGAAGAGCTTATGAAATTCCATGGAGTGATGGGACGAAAACTGCTACTGTAGATTTAACGAAAGTAGCGGTTCAAAGACCAGAGCCGTCAACAACAGAAACAACATCTGCAGATACGGTTGCACCGCCTGCAACAGATCATTTATAAAATTGAGCACTTTGGTAGCAATGCCGAAGTGCTTTTTTG
>CALALK010000312.1 GCA_937923125.1 uncultured Carnobacterium sp. | reverse complement strand
GCTAGCCTTGCGACAGCGCTTGGACTTTGTGTCATGATGGGTGTGATGATGGCTTTTGCAAAAGAGATTATGACCAGTGTCCTTCGTGACGGGAACTTTATGCAGAACCTTTCAAGCATTGCACTTGGCATGACGGTCATTGTTTCGGTATTATCATACGGAGCATGGCATTTTGCAGGGTTGCAGGATTCCAGAACGATGGCCTTTGTCTTTTCAATCGTCTTTGCCGTTATAGGAGTGGTGATTTTCCTGGCAGGAACGATGAAATGGAATTTATTTACGAAACGCGAATGGGTTCTAATTCCAAAAGGAAAGACCTTACTTAGAAAATTTGGTAGAAAAGAGGAAAACGATGAGACTCGATAAGTTTTTAAAAGTATCACGATTAATTAAACGTCGTACGGTTGCGAAAGAAGTAGCTGACAAGGGACGTGTGTTTATTAATGATAAAGTAGCGAAATCTTCTACAGACGTCAAAGTCGGAGATAAAATCGCTATTCAATTCGGGAACAAACATGTCTTAGTCCAAGTTGAAGCATTGATGGATTCAACGAGAAAAGAAGACGCTAAGGAAATGTTTACGATTCTAGAAGAAAAGCTCATTAAAGAAGAACCGCTAGAACTATAATGATGTGGAGAATACGGCAGAGTTGTCGTATTCTTTTTTTTAGAAGAGCTTTTTTTGAATGCGTTTTCTGTTGACAAAAAAATAAAAAAAGAGTATGATTAATAGTACTTTTTTAGAAGATAAAAGGAGGGAAAACCGTGGATTTAAATGCAATTAATTTTTTTCAACCATTTAATGCAATGATGGAATTGCGTCATTTTTTGGCGATTTTAATTTCATGTATTTGTGGACTTGCCATCGGTTACGAACGTACCTCCAGAAATAAACAAGCAGGGGTAAAAACACATATGATTGTGGCGCTCACTTCTTGTTTAATGATGATTATTTCAAAAGAAGCCTTCTTGGATACACCGCATTACGATACAGCTCGTGTGGCTGCTCAAGTCGTCAGCGGTATCAGCTTTATCGGTGGGGGAATCATCTTTATGCGTGAAAAACGCGTGAGTGGTTTGACCACCGCTTCAGGAATTTGGGCCACAGCCGGAATTGGTCTTGCGATTGGTGGAGGATTCTGGTTCTTCGGATCACTTTGTGCCGCGATTATCGTCATCGTCCAAAAATTAGCGTATCAACCAATCTTGCAAGGAAAACAACGTCAAGTAAATATTTACTGTGAAATTCCAGACCCAACCATTGTGCAGTCGATTTATAATTACTGCCACTTTGAAGATTATCAATCGATTCAAGTCGAAGCGCGCGAACTCGATGGTGAGAAATATGAGCTCGTGATTCGCATTCATAATGACGAAGAAATCATTATTGAGAACTTGAAAAACTACATTCGCGAAACGGAAAATCAAGTGGTGATTAAACGCGTGAAACTCCGTACAGAAGATGTTAACTAAAAACTATAGATAAACTACAAATGATTCCGCTTATCCTAACGGATGTCTTCATAATAACTGTAATGTTGCACCGGTTCGAGCCTTCCGTCGCTCACCTTCGAAGCTTCAAACGCGGAGTAAGGTACAAGCCCTACTCCGCGTAATTCACATTCGATGCGTATCACATTACTGTTATTATAGAATCCGTTAGTCTTTGCGGAATCATTTTTTGCTTTTAGATTTTTATACGGGTTTTATTTTTGCCACAAAAAAAGAAGTTCAAAATAAGTTTTCAAAAAAATATAAAAAATCTTAGTGTAACCATGGACGATGAGCGTCATTCTTGTTATACTCAGTTTGTATAAGTAAAAAAGGAGACAATTAAGGTGAATCAAGAAACACAACAAAGAAATTCAAATGTAATTTCTATGAATCAAAAATTACAACAGAAAAAACCTTCTACTCCCGTTTGGAAGAGCCATTCACTATTTACTAAGTTCATTGTTATTTGTGCTATCGCCATTTCGGGGTCAATGATTGTCGGGATTGGGAACCAATTTAGCCAAGCAAATCAATTAGATCAAAAAATTGAACAAGCAAAGGCTGAAAAAGAAATTGCTGAAAAGCAAAAAGAATCGTTAACACAGCAAGTGGAACTTCTTCAAAGCGATGAATATATCGCAAAACTTGCACGTAGTGAATATTATTTAAGCAAAACTGGAGAAATCATCTTCAGTACGCCGCGGGACACTGCAGAGCATAAAGCACAACAAGCAAAAGAAGAAGTCGAACAAGGGGAAACTGTTGTTAAGGTGACAACTCAAAACCGTTAGGCAATGAATCTTTTCGATACGTCAAGCGTGTATTGGAAAGGGAATAATGAAGGAGGAACGCTTTTTATATGTCAATCGAAGTAGGAAACGTAATCCCTGGTAAAGTTACTGGAATTACAAATTTTGGAGTTTTTGTGGATTTAGGAGATCGTAAGACAGGTCTTGTTCACATTAGCGAGGTGTCTGATTCATACATTCAAGATATCAAAGAAGTTTTAAAAGTTGGAGACGAGGTTAAAGTAAAAGTCATGACGATTGCGGACGATGGCAAAATTAGCCTTTCAATTCGTCGTGCCGTTGATAAACCAAAAGAAGATTCTTCGGACAAACCACGTGCTAAGAAACCTTTCACACCGCGTAATGACTCTCAAGATTTTAAGAAAAACCGCTCTGCTAGCAGAACTTCAGCTCCATACGAAAAGAAATCTCCTTCGCAAGCAAAAGCAACAGATTTCGATTCTCTAATGAGTTCCTTCTTGAAAGACTCTGAAGACCGTTTAACTTCATTGAAACGTAACACTGAAGGGAAACGTGGGGGCCGTGGCGGTCGCCGTTCATAATGAAACCACAAATCTCTTCTGGTGAAAACTGGAGGAGATTTTTTTGACAGAAAGGAGAGGCCAATGCAACATCAACTAACAGCGTTTTTTAGAAGAAATGTAGAAAACTATACTGAGAAAAAATATGTGCTTGCCGTATCCGGTGGCGTCGATTCGATGGTTCTTTTGAATGCGATGGTCACTCTATTTGGAGACGATGCACCAGATCGACTCGTAGTGGCTCATGTGAATTATGGCTTGAGAGCACAAGCTGCGGATGAGGAGCAACTCGTCCATCGTTTCTGCAAGCTTCATCAAATTCCAATCGAGACAAAGCATTGGCACGAAGTAGAGAATGAGACGACTTCTGAGAAATCGTTACGAGATTTTAGATATGATTTCTTCCGCGAAGTGACTTCAAAGCATCAGGCGGACTATTTAGTATTGGCACATCACCAAGATGATCAGTTGGAGACTGTGTTGATGAAATGGTCGCGTGGAAGTACGCTGGAAGGTCTTGCTGGAATGAAGGAAAAACGTTACGTGAAAAGCTTGTCGATTTTACGTCCGTTCCTATCGTATGAGAAAAAAGAACTCTACGAAGAGGCTAAGAAATATGATGTCCCTTATTTAGAAGATGAATCGAATGAATCGGATGACTATACAAGAAACAGATATCGTCATCATGTCATTCCATTCTTGAAAGAGGAAAATCCAAATGCGGGAAGCCACTTCCAAAAGAGTGCACAGATGATTGCGGATGCGGTGGCGTGCTTGATGCCCATTCTAGAAGAAAAACAAAATCAGATTTTCCAAAAAGGGAAGAAGAAAGTCGCGTTCCGCCGAGAAGCTTTCCTCAAAGAACCTGTTGAAATGCAACGACTGCTCTTGCAACAAGTGTTGATGCAAATGGATACGACGATTTCTGTGGTGCAGATGGAACAAATCTTAGAAAAGGTTGGTTCGGATAAAGCGCAGCTCACTCTGGATCTTTCAAATGGATGGAAGTTTAAGAAACGCTACGAAGAATGCTCGTTTGAAAAAGGAAGACCTAAAGTCGTTCCAAATATTGAATTTGTCCTATCGAAACCAGAAGACACATTGATTCGACCAAACGAAGATGAGCAAATTCTTCTTACTACAGGAAAGACATCTTCGGATTTTGCAATTCCTGTTTATCCAAAGGACTTCCCGCTCACGATTCGTCATGCAAAACCAGGAGATAAAATCGCACTGAATGCAGAAGAAACGAAGCATCAGAAACTCTCGAGATGGTTTATTAATTCCAAGATTCCATTCGAAGAACGCAAGGAAATTTGGGTGTTGGAGGATGCCGCAAAAAAAATTCGCGCAATTTTGGGGTATCGCTATGCTGAACCGTTGTTCTTTGAAGAGGAAACTGGTAAAATGATTCTATCTTACGAAAACAAAACGAGGTGCACACATGTTAAAAAATGATATGTCAGAAATTTTAGTATCAGAAGAACAGTTACAAGAAACAATCAAGAAATTAGGTGCTACGTTAGCGGAAGATTACCGTGGTAAAGATCCGTTAGTCATTTGTATTCTTAAGGGTGCTATTTTCTTTATGGCAGATTTAGTCCGTGCAATGGACTGCAACTTAGAAATTGATTTCATGGATGTATCTAGTTATGGAAATGAATTCGAATCAAGCGGCGAAGTACGTATCTTAAAAGACTTAGGTCAAAGCGTTAAAGATCGTCACGTGATTATCGTGGAAGATATTATCGATACAGGCCGTACTTTAAAACACGTGGTTGAATTATTAAAACACCGTCAAGCAGCAAGTGTGAAAGTGGTGACTTTATTAGATAAACCAGAACGTCGCGAAGAAGCCATCGAAGCGGATTACGTTGGTGTTCAAGTGCCAAATAAATTCGTTGTAGGATACGGTTTAGACTTTAAACAATTTTATCGTAACTTACCATGTATCGGTGTTTTAAAACCTGAGTTCTACGAAGATTAAGAAAGAGTTAAACTATTCGTCAATAAAAGTCAAATATGTTATGATAGAACGGTAGTGAAAATACTATCGTTCTTCTTTTATAAGAAGATGGGGAGGTAAAATGAATAATAATAACAATCGATCAATATTCAGATCTAGCTTACTATATATCTTGATTTTCGGTGCTATTGTCATTTTCGTTGCAATGTTTAACGGGGATTCAAAAGGTTCTACTGCAGATATTTCATATACAGAATTTATGCAAAGTCTGAAAAATGGCGAAGTAAAAGAAATCAAAATGCAATATTCGAATTCTGTGTATACCATTACTGGGGAATATACAAATCCGAAAGAGCAAACAACGCAAGAAGCAAAAAATCAAAATGGGTTATCTATTTTTGATAACCGTACAACAAAGAGTACAAACTTCAGAACAACAGTCTTACCAAATGACTCAACGATTAAAGAAATCAATGAAGCGGCTCAATCCAAAAATACAAAAGTTGAATCTTTACCAGAAAGCTCAACAGGCGTATGGATTTCCGTATTATTACAAGTCATATTACCACTTGGTATATTAGGGTTCTTACTCTATACAATGTTTATGAGCCAAGGTGGCCAAGGTGGACGTAGCAATCCAATGAACTTCGGTAAGAGCCGTGCGACAAATCAGAAGAAACAAAACGTGAAAGTGCGCTTCTCTGATGTAGCAGGTGCCGAAGAAGAAAAACAAGAGCTTGTAGAAGTGGTGGAATTCTTAAAAGACCCACGTAAATTTACAGCGCTTGGTGCTCGTATTCCTGCAGGGGTACTTCTTGAGGGCCCTCCAGGAACAGGTAAAACCCTTCTTGCCAAAGCCGTTGCCGGTGAAGCAAACGTACCATTCTTCTCGATTTCAGGTTCTGAATTCGTAGAAATGTTCGTAGGGGTTGGGGCAAGCCGTGTTCGTGACTTATTCGAAAACGCGAAGAAAAATGCTCCAGCAATTATCTTTATCGATGAAATCGATGCCGTTGGTCGTCAACGTGGTGCCGGAATGGGTGGCGGACACGACGAACGTGAACAAACATTAAACCAATTACTAGTTGAAATGGACGGGTTCGAAGGAACAGAGGGAATCATCGTGATTGCCGCAACAAACCGTTCAGACGTATTAGACCCAGCCTTACTTCGTCCAGGACGTTTTGACCGTCAAATCTTAGTAGGTCGTCCAGACGTGAAAGGCCGTGAAGCGATTCTGAAAGTACACGCACGCAATAAGAAACTTGCAAAAGACGTGGACTTAAAAGTGATTGCGCAACAAACTCCAGGATTCTCTGGTGCTGAACTTGAAAACTTATTAAACGAAGCAGCTTTAGTAGCCGCTCGTCGTGATAAAACAGCCATCGACGCATTAGACGTGGATGAAGCACATGACCGTGTGATTGCTGGTCCGGCTAAGAGAGACCGTGCCATCAGTAAGAAAGAACGCGAAATGGTGGCTTACCACGAAGCGGGGCATACAATCGTTGGTATGGTCTTAAGCGATGCGCGTGTGGTTCATAAAGTAACGATTGTCCCTCGTGGACGCGCTGGCGGATATGCAATCATGCTTCCAAAAGAAGATCGTTTCTTAATGACAAAAGAAGAATTGTTCGAACAAGTAGTTGGACTTCTTGGTGGTCGTGCTGCTGAAGAATTTATCTTTGGCGTGAAAACAACAGGAGCATCTAACGACTTTGAACAAGCAACTGGTATCGTTCGTAGCATGATTACAGAGTACGGAATGGTGGACGAATTAGGAACTGTTCAATACGAAGGAAATCATCAAGTATTTATCGGACGTGACTATGGTCAAACAAAAGGTTACTCAGATCAAGTGGCGTTTGAAATCGACAATGCAGTACGTCGTATCATGAAAGAAGCGCATGAAAAAGCACTTCAAATTCTTGAAGAACATAAAGACCAATTAGAATTAATTGCTCAAAAACTTCTAGAATTAGAAACATTAGACGAACGTACAATTAAATCACTTTTCGAAACAGGTGAAATGCCAGCTCCAATCGCGGAAGATGAATATCCTAGCGAAACAGAAGCGGCAAGTTTTGAAGAAACGAAAAAAGCCTTAGCAAAACGCGATGCGGAACAAGCAGAAGGCAAAGAGGTTCCAGAAGAACATGAAGAAGTCGAAGTAGCAGATGTTACTGAGGCTCCAAGCGAATTTGAAGGACCAACAGAAAACGAATAACACAAAGGGTAGGAGAGCTGAGGCTGTTGTCACAGCTCTTTTCCTTTAAAAAAGGAGAGACAAATGGCAGATTCATTATTAAAAGTATTAGCGTTCAATGATGAGGTCAAAGCCGTTGCTATGGTTGCTACAGACGCAATCGCAGAGGCGCAACGCAGACACGACACTTGGAGTTCTGCAACAGCAGCGCTTGGTCGTACAATCATCGGAACACAATTATTAGCAAGTAGCTTAAAAGGCGACGAACGCATCACGGTTCAAGTGAACGGGGATGGCCCTGGTGGAAAAATCATGGCCGATGCGAATGGCAATGGGGAAATGCGTGGTTATATCACAAACCCTCATGTAAGCCTTGAGTTAAACGACAAAGGAAAATTAGATGTCCGTGGTGTCGTAGGGACAAACGGAACGATTACCGTCATCAAAGACTTAAATATGAGAGAACCATTCTCTGGTCAAGTGCCAATCGTGGACGGGGAACTCGGAATGGACTTCACGTATTACTTAGCAGTCTCTGAACAAATTAATGGGGCTGTTGGGGTGTCGGTTCTTGTGAATCCAGATGAAACGGTTCGTGCAGCAGGTGGTTTCATGATTCAATTATTACCAGGGGCGAGCGAAGCGACGATTTCAGAAATCGAACGTCGTATTAGCGAAATTCCAATGGTTTCAAAATTGATTGACCAACAAGAACAACCGCGCGATATTTTAAATCGATTATTAGGTGCGGAAAATATTCGTGAGTTAGAAGAAATGCCTGTGAAATTCCATTGTGGAT
Organism: uncultured Carnobacterium sp.; assembly: GCA_937923125.1. Taxonomy (GTDB): domain Bacteria; phylum Bacillota; class Bacilli; order Lactobacillales; family Aerococcaceae; genus Granulicatella. The sequence goes on along the minus strand of CALALK010000312.1, from coordinate 6,093 downwards.
GCACGCGTGAACGTTTCAGCGCAGGTTTGATGTCAATTGGGGTAGATGACTTACAACACTTGATTGACGAAGACCATGGCGCAGAAGTTGTGTGTCATTTCTGCGGTGAGAAATATCATTTCGACGAAGCAGAATTACAAGGGTTAATCGATGAAATTAAAGCGAAACGCGAAGAGGCAGACGCTTAATCATTAAGGTATAAGAGAGTGAGAAGAGGGGATCCCATTTCTTCTCACTCTTTTTGTGTTTTCAGCCGTTAAAGCTATACAAATCAATAAAAACTTAGTATAATACATACATAATACAAACGAGGTGTATAGATGATTAAACGAATTTTTGCTCGAATGAAAGGTTATTTATTGTTATTTGCAGGGGGCATCGCACTTTTGGCAATAGCTCTAATGCTTGATTTTAAAACATTTGAACAATTTAATTTTTACCGAGATGTCGACGTTTGGACACATCCAATTCTCTTATTCCAACTAGCGATGGTCGCAATCGTTCTCCTTCTGCTAGGGCAAGTCATCGGATTATCGGTGAAATATTATTTCGCATTTAAGAAATTAGATGCGCTCTTCCCGAATAACGAATGGGAACGAAAAGACTTTAAGGAAAAAGCAGACTATGTCGATGAAAAATTCGAAGCGATGATCGTAAAAGAAGTGCTCATCTTTTACGGAAGTCATTTTACAGTGATTCCGCTAAAAGAACTCAAAGAAATTCATCTATATCGTACGAGTACAGGGCGCCGTGTGTATTATGGAATCAAGTTTACGTTTAAGACAAGAAGACGTGCCTTTGTTCCAAATACGTATGGAAAGACACTAGAAGACAAGTATCGTCTCGTTCGAAAAGTGAATTACTTCGTCCCAGTTAAAATTAAGGACGATTGGAAAAATATCAATAGAAAGTAGGAAATAAAGGTGCATAAAGGGTATGTGCGAAGAACAATCTTTCTCTGGGGGTCCTCTCTCATTTGGGTTCTGTTAGGGATTTTCTTTTTTTCTGGAACCGTGAAAGGATACATAGGAGGAGAGTCGCTCTATAAGGCAGGAGATATTTATCATTTGAATGATGCGGGAACTTCCGTTGCGATTCGTGTGTTGGATATAGACTCAGAGGCCCTCACTTACGATGGAAAAGAATATTACTTAGTAAAGCATGAAAAAGGGGTTACGCCACTTCAAGCGCAAGCCAAAGACATTCAACAATTACTCGACTTGAAGAAAGAGAATCCAGAGGGATGGGAGCCTTTAAAAGAATCCAATATTTATTTAAATGTTCGTGTAACGCCAGCAGTGACAAAAGGGCGTAGAGGAAGTACTACCGTTCATATACCGGCAGTATTGCTGGAAGCCTTTGCGACCCAATATAAGAAGGGAACTCTCTTACCGGTCGGGGAATCTATACCGCTGGACTTCCTTCATTATTTAACTTTGACATCATTTATAAATCGATTGTTGGAGACGGGGTTTACACTCTTTGTATTTTTATTAGCGTTAGTCTCCTTCTACAGTGCGTATAGACGAGTGCGTACATTGAAGGAAGAATACGAGGCGTTTGATAAAGAGTTTTCACGATACACTCAAAATATGAAGGCTTTACTTATGGATGCGGATTTTAATGATCCTAAGCTAAAAGTTCTGGTGAAGGATCACAAGTTCGTTTGCTATAATAAGGATTTTAGAGTGATTAAGCTGCGGGAAGTACGAAATGTTGAAGTTCGTCGCCAAAAGGCAAAAAGCAGTGTCACCTATGCCATTGATTTTGCTTTTGGAGGGAATAAGAATGTAACCATTCAATTGAAGAATCGGCCAGAAAATGTTCGCCAATTGGTGGATTATTTGAATGAAAAAGAAGGAACCAAAATATCGATACCGTTTCAATGGTAGTGGGTATCGGTTTAATGAAGATGAGACAAAAAATTCAATAGAAAGCAGGGTTCAAAATGCATAAAGGGTATGGAAGAAGAACAGGTCCGATATGGGTAGTAGTAGCGATAATGACTGTAGTGATGGTGATCATTGCACGTGCGGGATTCAAATCATTCCAGAGCGCGGAAGACTTATACAAAGCCAATGAGGTTTACTACGTAACAGATAAAGGTTCGTCAGTAGCGATTAAGGTAATGGATATCGATCCAGAACCGCTGGTGTTAAATGGACACCACTATTATTTAGTGAAACATGAACGAGGCGTTGCGGTTTTCGAGGCAAAATCAGATGAATTGAACAACGTCTTAGAAGCAAAGAAAGCTGCCGGAAACGCAGAGAATGCACTCGAAGCGTCGAATCTTTATTTGAGTGTGCGTGTAACACCAGAGAAGAGCAAAGGGAAAAGGTCCAATGAGAAGGTGAATGTGACGCCTGAGATGAAAGATGCCTTTTACAAGAAATATAAAGAGAGCCCGCTGTATTCAGAAAATGCTAAGACGAAAATCGATGAATCCAGAATCTTGAAGTTGACCACTTCTAACGATCAATGGGGTGATTCGGCATTAACGTTTGTTATGCTAACAATCGTTCTTGGGCTTATTGGGTTCCAAATTTATCAAACACGTCGCTTGAAGGCGCAGTATGCACGTTTTGATGCGTACTTCCCTGATTATGCGAACAATATGAAGCAGTTATTGGATGATGCAGAATATGTCGATCCGAAACTCAAAATCCTTGTGATGGAAGGGATTCTAGTGAGCTACGACATTAACTTTACAGTCGTCGACTTATCAGAAGTCAGCAAGGCATATCTCGTGTTTGAAAACAGAAGAAAAGGCGGCATGAGGGTTCATTTACGTTTTGAATATGCAAATAAGAAATACGATTCGATTCTCTTTAGAAGACAATTATTACGTCTCAAAGATCTTGTGGAATATTTAAACGAAGAATACAATTTAGGATTGAAAGTAGATTTTAGACTCCTAGGATAAGAAATAGAAATTGAAGGTGGAATAGTTTTGCATAAAGGGATTTTTAGAAGAACATGGGGGATATGGATTCTTACCGTCCTGTTAGGATTAACAGTGGTGGTGATAGGATTTTTAGCGTCGTATGGTTTTATGAGCGGGCGTGAATTATACGAGCAGGGAGTCATTTATGAAATGGAAACTGATGCATCGTCCACTTCGATTAAAGTATTAGATATTGACCCGAGCCCGCTAGAGATAGACGATGAAACATATTATTTAGTGAAACACAATCATGGAGTGTCATTCTTAAGAACAGATGCTTCTGAAATTAAACAAATTCTAGAATTTAAAGAGGCGCTTTCTGAGAAAACGAACGCACTCGCCTCGTCAGACTTCTACTTGAATATACGTGTAGTTAATGAGAAGGAGAAACGTGGGAGATCCAGCGTTCAAACGAATATTACACCGGAAATGAAGGAAGCCTTTGAACAGAAATTCAAACTTAGCCCACTTTCGGTGCAGGCGACTCTCGATAAATTGGACCTAAAGCATTTTTTAACCATTACGGATAGTGCGGCAAGGTTTGTCGATATCGTGATGTTCATCGTAGCTGTTGTGTTTTTTGTCATTGTATTCGCTTGGCAAATCATTCGCGTTCGTCGCATCAAAAAACATTACGCTCGTTTTGATGAGCTTTTCCCTGACTACCAATATGATATGAAACGCCTATTGGATGATGCGGAGTATTTGGATGAAAAACTTGGCGTACTTGTCAAAGACGGAATTTTAGTTTCTTATGGAACTGAGTTTAGGGTAGTGGACTTAGAAGAAGCAGTCAGCGCGTCCGTTTTTCGTCAAAAATCAAAATGGGGTGGAAAGTTCAATTTTACATTCTTCTATGAAGGTCGTAAGAAACAAGAAGAAGTCCCTCTTGGTGATTTAAAGGACAATATTATTGATTTAGTTCATTACTTAAGAGAAGTTTGCTCATATAATGTTTATATTCAATTTTAAAAAAATAAAAATTTTTTATGGTACATAAAACAGTCTACGATTTGTTCGTAGGCTGTTTTTCTTTCTAGAAACCTTTTGATACTGCGGTTTTACTGGTGTAATTGGAACGAAAAAACCGTCACAACTAAGTTAAAAAGTTAACAAATGTTAACCATAAAAATAGTCGAAACTTCATAGTTTAGTGATACAATGAACATATCAAATCAAAGGACGTGATTTTATGGATTTCACAGGTAAAGTTGCCATTGTCACTGGTGGGGCAAATGGTATCGGTAAAGAAATCGTGCGCGGTATCGTTAACGGCGGCGGTTTTGTAGTCATCGCAGATATTAACGAGGCTGCAGCAAACAAAACAGTTGAAGAGTTCGGACCAGAACACACAAGCTTCAAATACATGGATTTAGGAAATCATGAATCTATCGTAAAAAGCATGAACGAAATTTTAGCAGAACGCAAAGTAGACATCTTAGTGAACTGCGCTGGGGTTATTAGTGCAAAACCATTCGACCAATTAACATACGAAGAATGGGAAAGAACTATCCGCATCAATCTTTCTGGATGCTTCTCAACAATCAGCACAATTTTCCCACACTTTATCGAAAACAAAGGTGGACGTATCGTAAACGTATCTTCAGTTGCTGCTAAACTTGGTGGTGGACTTTTAGGTACTGCCGCTTACGCTTCTTCTAAAGCTGGTTTAAATGGTTTAACAAAAGCCGTTGCTAAAGAAGGCGGTAAATACAATATCGCATGTAACGCTGTATGTCCTTCATTCACTCGTACAGATATGACAACAGTATTATCAGAAGATAAAGAAAAGAGCCAAAAAGTTATCAGCATGATTCCTCTTGGACGTCGTGCAGAACCTACTGAAATCGCTCAAATGATTCTCTTCTTTGCAAGTGACCTTGCAAGCTTCGTTACAGGGGAAATCGGTGACTGCGATGGCGGTATCACATTAGATGGCTGATTTTAGCTAGAGTCTTATTCCAAATCAGAGAAGGATTGTGAACAGTATGAAAAAGATTAAAATTCCTGGGGATACTATCATTATTCCAATGTTTATTGGATGTGTGATCAATACGTTTTTCCCTCAAGTATTACAAATTGGTGGATTTACCACTCCAATCGTGAAAGGTGCTGGACCACTTGTTGGGGCATTCCTCTTCATTATCGGGGGTACCATTTCTCTTAAAAACACACCAAAAGCCGTTGGACGTGGGGCAGCGATTATTTTAGCGAAAATTGCGGTATCTGTAGTCTTAGGGTTATTGGTTGCGAAAGTATTCAATGACAACTTCCTCGGACTTAGCGCCGTTGCCGTTATCGGTGCCATTTCAGTAGCCAATAACGCAATGTATGCGGGTATTGTAGATGTATACGGGGATGAAATCGATGCTGGGGCCGTTGGGATTACAACACTGAGCGTTGGACCAATGGTAACAATGGCCGTATTAAGTAGTGCAGGTCTTGCAAACATCTCAATTTGGAACTTAGTCGGAACTGTATTGCCACTAGTTTTAGGGATTGCGTTAGGAAATGCCTTCCCATACATGAAGAAAGTTCTTTCAAACGGGATTACAGCCATCATTATCGTCGTTGGTTTCTGTTTAGGGGCTAACATGAGCTTTGGCCAAATCCTTGAAGGTGGTCTTCCTGGTATCTTGCTAGGGGTTATCACTACAGCTATCGGTGGTATTGCTTCTATTACAGCAGACCGCTTAACAGGTGGGAATGGGGTTGCCGGTGCTGCCATTTCAAGTACAGCAGCCAGCGCTATCGCTACACCAGCTGCACTTTCAGCAGTGGATGCTTCATTCAAAGGAATCGAAGCAACAGCAACGACTCAAATTACAGCTTCAGTAATCGTAACAGCGATTTTAACTCCAATCTTAACAGCGTATATTGCTAAGAAATTCGGAAACAAAAAACAAGCTGAAACACAAGAAGCTTAATCGAATTTAAAATGGGAACCACCTCGGAAATCATTCCGAGGTGGTTTTTTGTCTTGCCTTGAGTGTAACAATAATGTTACGTAACATTATTGTTACATCGCAAAGTTGTATTGTATCAAAAATGATACGTATCAAAATTGATACAAAAAGAGTAAAGTGTATCATTCATGATACATCTCTAGCAGGTCTTTCAATAGGAGTTTAAAATACAAAAAGAGT
>CALALK010000311.1 GCA_937923125.1 uncultured Carnobacterium sp. | reverse complement strand
CTCTTTCTAGAAGCAGAACCCTAAAAGTCCGCACACTCTCCTTTTTCCAAAAAAATCTTCGTTGCTTTGAAATTCGGCAAAATAAAGGAAGAGTGACTTATCAATAAGCTCAATGAGCCTAAAATCCATGGATTCTATAGTAGGAATAGTGGCGGTTGTAACCGATGTGAATTAGTGACTCTGGAAATTTATTTCCTAGAGTCACTTTGAAGCTCGGTAGTAGTTGAGACGACAGGCTCAACACGGTACAGCCACTATCACTACTATGAAGATATCCGTAGGATTTAAAGGCGAATGGAACTCTATTCCATTTTCTCTTCTTTTATTTCTGCACCCGAATTTCAAAGGAACGAAGTTCCTTTATTCATTTTTTTGCACAAAAAAAGTCGAGAGCGTGTCTCGACTTTTCTTAGTTTCTAAAGATCTTGGCTTCTAAAAAGAGGTCGTTGTAAAGCGATAATAGGTCGGTTCCTAAATTCTCGTAAACCTCCATCTTCTCCATCGCTTCCTCACTCGGATAGAAGCTCTCATCCGAAGTAATGTCTTCTGGCAAGAGCGCTATCGCATCCTTGTTAGGAGTTGCATAACCAACATACTGAGCATTCTTCGCTGCGATTTCCGGACGCAACATGAAGTTGATAAACGCATACGCGCCTTCCTTGTTACCAACTGTTTTTGGAATGACGATATTATCAAACCATAAGTTCGTTCCTTCGCTAGGAGCCACGTAGGCTAAATCTTCATTCTCACTCAACATTTTGGAAGCCTCACCTGAGAAAGTCACGGCTATATTTGCTTCTCCTTGAATCATGTATGTCTTCATCTCATCAGCGATAATCGCTTTTGCATTCGGCATCAATGTCTTCAAGAATTTACCGGCTTCTTTAACGATGGCTTCGTCTTTTTCATTAAGAGAATGGCCTTGTGTTTGTAAAGCAATCCCCATCATTTCACGAGCTCCGTCAATAAATAGAATGGAATCCTTTAAATCCGCATTCCATAAATCGCGCCACTCACTAATCGTTCCTTCAGGATAAACTTTCTTATTATAAACAATTCCTAGCGTTCCCCAGAAATAAGGAATGCTATAAGCGTTTTCTGGGTCAAAGGATTGGTGTAAGAAACGTGGGTCGATATGTTCCATCCCTTTGATTTTTGAATAATCTAATTTTTCAAGTAAGTTTTCTTCGACCATTTTATGAATGGTGTACTCACTTGGAATGGCGATATCGTAGTTCGTTCCACCTTGCTTAATTTTTGTCAGCATGGCTTCGTTTGAATCGAACGTTTCATAAATGACTTTATAACCTGTTTCTTGTTCAAATTGTGTAATAAGTTCTGGGTCGATATAGTCTCCCCAGTTATATACGATAATGGTTTGAGGGTCACCTGCCGTTGCTGTTTCAAAATTCTTACGCATTCCAAACAACACTAGGCAAGAAACTACGATCGTCCCGATTAACATCGTTAGTCGCTTCATAGTGTGACTCCTTTCAATAAGTCACTTTCAGAAGCCTTCCCATTCAATCGTTTTTGTTGGAATTTTTGAATGAAATAATATCCAATCACGAGTGATAATGAGAATAGGAACATCAATGTACTTAAGGCATTGATTTCTAAGCTGATTCCTTGGCGCGCACGTGAGTAGATTTCAACGGCAATCGTTGAGAATCCATTTCCTGTTACGAAGAATGTCACGGCGAAGTCATCTAATGAATACGTAAATGCCATAAAGAATCCACTTAGAATTCCTGGTGTAATCGATGGTAAAACGATGCGTGTTAATACTTGTGAGCTTGTTGCTCCTAAGTCACGAGCCGCTGTAATCATCGATGGGTTCATTTCTGATAATTTTGGTAAAACCATCAGTACAACGATTGGAATGTTAAACGCGATGTGCGCAAGTAATACCGACATAAAGCCGAGTTTGAATCCAACCACTGTAAAGAGAATTAAAAGGCTGGCACCGATGATAACGTCTGGCGATACCATCAAAATATTGTTAAAGCCTAATAATATTTGTTTGCGATGGTTGGAACGGATGTAATGAATCATGATAGCTCCAAGTGTTCCAATCACAGTCGCAATTAATGAAGATAAGAGTGCAAGAATTAATGTATCGAGCACAATTCCGATTAAACGTGTGTCGGCAAGAACGGCTTTATAGTGGTCGAGTGTAAAACTCTCGAATCCGTTCATACTACCAGCACTGTTAAATGAGTAAAAAATCAAGTAGAAAATCGGAGCGTATAAGACTACAAATACAAACGCTAAGTAGAGATTTGTCCACTTGCTGTAATTTTCTAATTTCATTCAGATACGCCTCCTTTTCTACGGTCTCTTGTAATAAACATTAAAATAATCATCGCTACAATCAATACAACCCCGATTGTAGAACCCATTCCCCAGTTTTGCGTTACTAAGAAATGTTGCTCAACGGCTGTACCAAGTGTAATCACGCGGTTTCCTCCAATTAAACGAGTCAACATGAAGAGTGAGAGCGATGGAATAAATACGGCTTGTACTCCACTACGCACCCCATTCATCGTCAATGGAACGATGACACGTCTAAAGGTATCCCATTTCGTTGCCCCAAGGTCGCGGCTCGCCGCAATCAGAGAGCTTGGTAATTCTTCGATTGAGTTGAAGATTGGCAAAATCATAAATGGTAACTCGATATACGCTGCTACCGTTAAGAAACTGAAGTCAGTGAATAGGAATTCTTGTGGCGCCACTCCAAATAATGAAAGGAAGTTGTTCACTGTCCCTGTTTGGCTAAAGATTCCAATAAACGCATAGGCTTTTAACAGTAAGTTTACCCATGTCGGTAAGATGATTAATAAAAGCCATAGTTGTTTATGTTTTGAACGACTAAGGAAAAGTGCTGTTGGATAACTAACGAGTAGCGTTACGAGTGTTACTAAAAATGCATACCACACTGAGTTGAATGTCATTTCTAAGTAGTTTCCTGACGCGAAATAGTTTGTATAGTTTCCAAGCGTTACTTGACCATTGATGTCGAAGAATGATTTATAGAAAATCATTCCAAGTGGCGTTACTACGAATAATAACAACCAGATAAAGTATGGAATGGAAAATAAGAAACGAGATTGTTTAGTCATTTTCTTCTACCTCGTCTTCGTAGCTTTCTAAACGAGCGTCGAAGTCTTCTTCACTTTCTCCAAAACGCATTACGTGGATGTCGTGTGGTTCGAAGTATAAGCCCACTTTTGATCCAACTTCTGCTTTACGAGTTGAGTGAATCATCCATTCGTTGCCATTTTCGTCATAGCAGATGATTTCGTAGTGAACTCCGCGGAATAATTGAGTGTCCACTTCAACCGTTAATTTTCCATTTTCGATAGACGTTAATGATAAGTCTTCTGGACGAATTACGATTTCGACTTTTTCGTTTGGACGCATTCCGGCATCGGCACACTCGAACTCTTTTCCAACGAATTCTACAAGGTAGTCTTCCTTCATAACCCCATCAACGATATTACTTTCACCGATAAAGTCCGCAACGAAACGGTTGATTGGCTCATCGTAAATATCTACTGGTGTTCCTGATTGAATGATTTCTCCTTTACTCATAACGAAGATTTCATCACTCATCGCTAACGCTTCTTCTTGGTCATGCGTTACGAAGATAAATGTGATTCCTAGACGTTGTTGCAATTCACGAAGTTCATATTGCATGTCTGTACGAAGTTTTAAGTCTAACGCTGACAATGGTTCATCGAGCAGTAGTACTTCTGGTTCATTGACAAGAGCGCGGGCGATGGCCACACGTTGTTGTTGTCCACCAGACATTTGTGAGATTTCACGGTTTTCGTATCCTGATAATTGCACCATTTTTAAAGCATCTGCTACTTTTTCTTTAATGATGTTTTCTGGAGTTTTCTTTAAGCGTAATCCAAACGCGATATTTTCGAATACGTTCATATGTGGGAATAATGCGTAGTCTTGGAAAACAGTGTTGACTTTACGTTTGTTTGGTGGAAGTTTAGTAACATCTTCCCCGTTTAAAGTCACTTTTCCGTTTGATACATCTGTAAATCCAGCAATGATACGCAAGATTGTTGTTTTACCGCATCCCGAAGGCCCTAGTAATGTATAGAATTTTCCTTTTTCGATTTCGAAGTTGATATTTTTTAAAACATGAGTGTCCTCATAAAATTTGTTCACATTCTCAAATGAGATAATTGTGTTGTTTGACATTGCTAGCACCTAACTTTCTTAATTATAAATATGAATCTGTCGCCACGACTAAAACTTTTGACGGTTTCTTAGCGGCGTTGCTAATTTGGTGTTTGGCTTTCGCCTCAAAATAGAAGGACTCTCCCTTGGAAACTACTTCAACTTGTTTACCGACTTTGACCTGAATAGAACCTTCGAGCACATACCCAAATGTTTCAGATAATGAAGGTTGGAATGTCTTGTACGCTCCACCTACTTCGAACTCCAAAATCACGGGTTCCATTTCATGCTCGTTCGAGTCTGGATTGAGCCACGTGACCGTCGTATGGTGCTTGGCGTCTTCCATCATCGTCATATCCTCTTGGCGGTAGATGGTGAGCGCCTCTTCTGGCCCCTCATCAAAAAAGTCCGCTGCAGGGCATCCCAACACTTCAAGAATATCAAAGAACGTATCCATTGATGGCGAGCTCAAATCATTCTCTAATTGCGAGATATATCCCTTTGACAAATCTGTTCTCTCTGCTAACTCTTCTTGCGTTAACCCCTTTTGAATACGGAGGGCACGCAATTGATGACCGATTTCCATTGTCTTCTCCTTTTAAACTAATTGTTTACTAACACAAAGACCATTATACATTAAGTTTAGTAATAGTCAACAAATCAAACTCCAAAAACCGCACTTTTTTTAGAGTATATTTTTTCGCATCATAGTGCGGTTTTTATGCTTATTTTTTCTCGTGAAAAAAAGACGAAATTATCA
>CALALK010000310.1 GCA_937923125.1 uncultured Carnobacterium sp. | reverse complement strand
CACTTGAAACGATTAAGCAGACCACAACGACTGCAAGAGTCCATTTACTCTTCCATAAATAACCCCATAAGTCCGCCAAAGTTTGTTTCATATTTTCTGGACGTTTTGGCCCTTTATTTCTACTCATCTCCTTTGGCTCCTTTCATTTGGGTTTCGTAAATATCACGATACAAGTCGTTTGTTTCCATTAACTCTTCGTGAGTTCCGAGTCCATTCACTTTACCATCATCTAATACAAGAATATTGTCTGCGCCTTGGATAGATGAAATACGTTGCGCGATAATAATCACCGTTGTATCTGGTAAATGGTTAAAGAACGCTTCACGGATTTTCGAGTCAGTGGCTGTATCCACTGCTGAAGTTGAATCGTCTAGAATTAACACGGCTGGTTTACGTAACATCGCACGAGCAATTGTCAGACGTTGTTTTTGTCCACCAGAGAAGTTTGAACCACCTTGTTCCACATGAGTGTCATATCCATCTGGCATTTCCATAATAAAGTCATGAGCTTGAGCGTGTTTCGCCGCTTGTATCATCTCTTCTTCTGTAGCGTCTGGATTTCCCCATAAGAGGTTCTCACGAATTGTTCCAGAGAATAACGTGTTCTTTTGTAATACCATCGATACGTTTTGACGTAAATCTGCAAAACGATATTCGCGAACATCATGTCCACCAACACGAACCGTACCAGCAGTGGTGTCATAGAGTCGAGGAATCAACTGTACAAGAGAAGATTTCCCTGAACCTGTTGGCCCGATAATCCCGAACACTTCACCTGGTTTAATCTTGAAGCTGATATTGCTTAACACTTCTTCATCTTGTTGTTTCCCGTAAGAGAAATGAACATGGTCGAATTCGACTTCACCATAGACTTTGTCCACAGTAATTGGATATTCTGGCTCTTCTACATCAATATTTGTATCTAATACTTCGAAGATACGGTCCATCGACGCTTTTGTCATTGTTAACATTACGAATACGAATGAAATCATCATGAGGGACATCAAGATTTGGGTAATATAAGAAATGAAACTAATAAGATCCCCTGTTGTCATCGTTCCACTAATAACAAGGCCACCACCAAACCACATAACTGCAATCGTTACTGCATAAATGGTTAATTGCATGATCGGGTTATTCCACATTACGACATACATTGCGTGTAGGGCACGTTCTCTAAATGTAGAGTTTTCTTTACCGAATTTTTTCTTCTCGAATGTTTCACGTACGAATGATTTTACAACACGAATTCCGATAAAGTTTTCTTGCAGCGTACGGTTAATACCGTCAGTTGCTTGTTGTAATTTTCTAAAGCGTGGAAAGGCTGTAGAAATGATTAACGCTAATGAAAGTACTAAGATTGGTACAGCAACCATGAAGATAAGAGATAATTGCGCATTGATACTTACCGCAAAGAAGATAGCGAAGATAAACATCATTGGCGCACGCGCTAAAATACGCATCGTCATAATAGCTGTATTTTGAACATTGTTAACGTCACTTGTCATACGCGTAATTAAAGAAGCATTTGAGAAATGATCGATGTTCTTAAATGAGAAGGCTTGAATCTTCTTCATTTCAGCAGAACGTAACTCTGCTGCTACTCCAGTTCCGGCAATCGATGCAAATTTTGCACCTAGAACTCCGGCAGATAGGGATACAATTGCAACCACAACCATAATCAATCCTTGTTGCACAATATAGCCCAAGTCTTTATTCGGAATCCCTTCGTCGATAATTTGCTTCATAATAATCGGTTGCGCTACTTCACAGAGCACCTCGATTAAGATGGCAAAAAACGCTAAGAAAGGATATTTTTTATACTTACTAAAAAACGGAATAATCTGTTTTAGCATTTTTTCACTCCTTTTTAATGATTTTAGATAATAAAAAACCGCCTTTGAGAACCTCTCAAAGACAAGCAATTAGCTACGAATTACTAATAAATAGTTTATCAATCTTTCAATTTGTTTTCAATAGATTGCCCTTCAAAATTTAATTAAATTTTCATTTTTCGGTTTGCAATCTTTTCCAGTAAATATTGAGTATCCACTTCAGAATTTACAGCCGAAATGTGCCTGTGTTTTGTGTTCAGAGCGCGATTTATGGTACAATGAGCCCAACGAAATTTTAGAAAGCGAGGGACTCAAGTGTCCACAATTCAATACATTAGTACACGAGACACAAACAACCGCGTTACAGCTTCACAAGCCATTTTAAAAGGAATTGCTGAAGACGGTGGTTTATATGTACCGACTGCCCTCCCAGAAGTGACTCTGGACTGGGAAGTTTTAAAAACTCAAAGTTATCAAGAAATTGCAATCGAAATTTTATCTGCCTTTTTAACAGATTTTACAAAAGAAGAAATTACAGACTGTGTGCATTCTGCATATGATACAACGTTTGATACAAAAGAAATCGCACCAGTGAAGAAAGTTGGCGACCGTCATTTCATGGAACTTTTCCACGGAAGAACTATCGCCTTCAAGGACATGGCGCTTTCCATCTTGCCATATCTCCTTACAACTGCAGCAAAGAAAAATCAATCAGATAAAGAAATCGTCATTTTAACAGCGACTTCTGGAGACACTGGTAAAGCTGCCCTTGCAGGATTTGCGGATGTTCCTCATACAAACATCATCGTCTTTTATCCAAAAGGTGGCGTAAGTACGATTCAAGAACGCCAAATGGTGACACAAGCAGGCGACAACACTTTTGTATATGGTGTAGAAGGAAACTTCGATGACGCACAAACAAAAGTGAAAGAGTTATTTGCGGATAAAGAACTAAACGCAACACTTGCAGAAAAAGGATTCCAATTCTCTTCTGCAAACTCGATTAATATCGGACGTCTTTGCCCACAAATCGTGTACTACGTATTCGCGTATGCACAATTAGTGAAAGACGGCACTCTAGCAATTGGAGAACCAATGAACGTTGTGGTTCCGACTGGTAACTTCGGTAACATTCTAGCAGCCTACTACGCAAAAGGTATCGGTGTTCCAATTAACAAACTCATCTGTGCTTCAAACGAAAATGATGTGCTTGTTGATTTCTTCCAAACAGGAACATACAACCGACTACGTGAATTTAAATTAACAAGTTCTCCAAGTATGGATATTCTTGTTTCAAGTAACCTTGAACGTTTCGTCTTCGAATTAACAGGACGCAGCTCACAGGAAACAAATGCACTCATGACTTCTCTAAAAGAAAACGGAAGCTACTCTGTTCCAAATACAGATACAGCTCTATTCCAACAATTTTACGGAAACCGTGCAAGCCAAGAAGAAACAGCTCAAACGATTCATGATGTATTCAAGAGCGAGCACTACTTATTAGATCCACACACTGCAGTCGCAGATGCTGTGTATACGAAATATAAGAAAGAAACAGGAGACGAAACTCCTACAGTGGTAGTATCGACTGCCAGTCCATACAAATTCCCACAAAGCGTACTTTCAGCTCTAGACGTGGATACAAATCAATCTGACGCAGAACTCATGGATGCGATTCAACAAGAAAGCGGCATTGCCATTCCAACAGCTGTCACAAGCGTATTGGATGCGCCAATCCGTCATACAAAAGTTCTTTCAATCGAAGGCATGAAACAATCAGTCCTTGATTCATTAAACATTCAATAAAACAAATAAAGACAAGAAATCGTTGAAACGACGATTTCTTGTCTTCTTTTTTATTCTTCTGTTAGGAACCCTTGTGCTTTTAGTACATCGAACATTTCCGCACGTTTTGCACCAAGCGTATGGTATTTCGTAGAAACTTGTTTTGTAAAAGCATCTACACGTCGGTTAGCATCACGAAGATCGTAATATTCTGTCACTGTCGCATCATACTCTTTCAACTCTTCTAATGGATTCTCCAATTCACGGTATCCATTTTCCATATGAATGACTTCTTTTGGAAGACGCGGTTTTAATTGTGGCTCTTGGGAGGGCCAACCTACCCCTAACCCGATTGCTGGGTAAGTGTATTTTGGTAAATTTAGTAACTCGACGATTTTTGCTGTGTCATTAAAGAAACTTCCTAAATAAACAGTTCCCATCCCTAAAGATTCTGCTGCTACAACCACATTTTGAGCTGCAATCACTGCATCTGTCAATCCAGCCACGAAACGGTCTGCGCTCCCTTGAACGCCTACTTCTTGTCCTAAGGCTTTTGCAATTTCTGTATTACGACGTTGGTCCACCACGAATACAAATAGATGTCCGTTGTTAGCCACATAAGGTTGCCCACTCACAGCTGCTAATTCTTTTTTTAATGCTGGATCCGTCACACTAATAATCGAATAGGCTTGTAAGTACATACTTGAAGCTGTTCTTTGCGCCACTTCTACAAATCAATCCACTTCCTCTTTTGTTAAAGGTTTGTCTTCAAACGCACGAATGGTACGGTGATTTAGTTGTGTTTTGATGGTTTCATTCATTTTGATTACTCCTTTGTATCAAAAAAAGAGTCGACTGCTCAACTCTTTTTGGTTTTTAGAAATATTGTTTACCTGTTTCCAAAGCTGCTTCTGGCATAATCACTTCGCCGTATTCTTTTAATACTTCCCATGAAATTCTTGAGAACTCGGCGTACTCGCGAATAAGGGCCATTTTTGAAGCCACTTCTTCTGGTTTTTCCACTTGATGGAAAACGTGTAAGAAGTAATGTCCGCTGTAACGGTAAAGAACAGATTGGTCAAATTCACCTGATGCTTCTTTTGCCATTGAGACAAAATCTTCGAAGTCTTCAAAGACAACTGTCACATCGATTGGTTTCAATGTAGAAGATTTATCTTCAGTATTTATCACTGGTTTTGGAGAAAGTTTGCCATCTTCATTCTTGTCCTTGCGCTTCTTACCAATACGGTCTGTCAGCGAATGTTGAATCGTATCCACGATATTTCGAACCATGCGTTCATCAGTTGATTCATCCCCCATATCCACAATACGTGTGACATAGAGTTCTAATCCATCAGCATTTGGCATGATTTGGAAGCTCAAACCGTCTGAATCTTCGAATTGATGTAAGACGCCCATCTCCTCTAAAATACTATGGAAAAAGCCTTCGATTTCGCCTGGATTTCCAAGTAATTCAGGTATTGATGTACCACGGTCGATTAGATCTTGGTTCTCGATACGCAACAAGAATGTATCGTCGTTAATGCGTTCCATTTCCATAATATTCACCCCTTTTTACCTTATCTAATTATTTTAGACCAAACCTGACAAAAATAAAAGAAATACGATTGGAACCCTAATGCAAATTGGTTTATGTTCAGTGCTTCTTGAAAAATAGCTTGGGATGGGCGTGCAGAAATTTAGTATGCGATTAAAAATTATCTTTATAAAGAAAGAAGATTCCCTGAATCCTTGCGGATTCGGATTATAATCGCTGTTACGGGGCACCGGTGCAAGCCT